>DASYMB010000040.1:0-11059 GCA_036009285.1 Pyrinomonadaceae bacterium
GCGCGTTTGCGACCGTCAACGCCAGACCCTTTTCCCAGGTGAATACCGTCTTGTGTTCGGCGCCGTGATATTCAAAGACGCGCCTGATGTCCTTCAGTAAAGAAAAACTGAATATCATGATCAGGAAAAAACTCATGCGTATCACGCCATCGATCAAGTTGAAACCGACGGAGGGACGAACGGGATGCAGGTAAGTCTTAACGCTGCGCCAGCCTCGCGAGTACCACGCAGTACTTCCGTCCGCACTCGCATTAGCGTTAACGTTGCCGGCCTGCGATCCTTCTGCGACGTTCACAGTTGCCGGTGCAACTGCCGCGCTGGGCGCCGGGGCCCAACCCGCACCGATGAAAAGCGCGTTCGTTAAAAGCAGTGGGGCCGCCACAAACAGCAGGATGTTGAAAATCATCGCGAAGATGATCGAGCCCGCGGCGGCAGCGGTGCCGCCCTTTTTCATTTCGTCTTTGGAGCGTTTCTCGGTTGGCACCGGGAAGAGCCCGGGAATAGCGCCGGTCAATCCCGCGAAGTCGCCCTCGCCTTCGATCACGACGGGAGTGAGCGCAACCCTGACTTCTTTCGCCTCGGCTTCCTGCGCATCACCGAAAGCTTCGTTAGCGGAGTAGTTCAAAGCCTTGATGCCGAGTCCCATCGACTGCACCAGCACCGCGCTGCCGCGCAAGACGGGCAGCTTGAGCAGCGGATATTTATCGCTCCACTTAGGCAGACGAGCGGATATGTTTACGATTGTCCCGTCGGCTTTGCGCACCGCGACCGCGTAGGCATTCGGCGTTCGCATCATGACGCCTTCAATAACCGCCTGCCCGCCGACTATTAAATCCCGTTCGTTTGTGCTCAATGTTTTTACCTGTAGGACAGGCATTCCTGCCTGTCCGTTTTCATAAAAGGCTTTCCAGCCTAAAGGGACAGACAGGAATGTCTATCCTACTAAAACTAACGCCGGCGTTGGCAGCGGTCGCAGGTGTCGTCGATACACGGCTAGCGACCGACGACTACTCGCCGGCGTCTGATTATCGAAGGTTAGCTAATGTCGGTTAGAAATCAACTGCTCTCTCGTCCTTATTATTGCAAGCAGGGGGAAGGACAGACAGGAATGTCTGTCCTACTTACGCCGTAGTGGTCTCCACTGGAGTTTTCTTGCCGTAACGTTTGTTGAAGCGATCGACGCGTCCGGCCGTGTCCACCAGCTTCTGCTTGCCGGTGAAAAACGGATGGCACGCCGAGCAAATTTCCACGTGCAGATCGCCTTTTTTAGTAGAACGAGTCTTAAACGTTTCCCCGCAGGCGCAGGTAACGGTCATCTCGTTATATTCTGGATGAATCTCTGGTTTCATTGTTCTCGAGCCTCACTGTAGACAGCTAAATGCCGCATTATTCAAACAAACCATGATAGGGTTTCACTACTTGTACCGTCAAGCTGAGGGCCCGGTAAAGCAAACTGTTAGTTTGCGAGAGCGGCTCTCATATTAAACACCTGGAGTGGCTACGAATCTTGTCAGCAAACTAACAGTTTGCTTTACAAAAACTGACGAAAACAAGTTTGTTGACAGCAAATTAACGCCATGTTTAAATCCATTTCTGCCGACCTTTTGCAATAGCCTTAACACTTCGCTGCTACTGTTAGCGCGATCCATCAATCCGGAGCGATCGCACTTTGGGTCTGAGTGTGACTATGGAAATGGAAACTGATGGCGGACGATAACGACAAACCGGTTGAGCCGACTTCGCCGGGGGAGCCAATCGCTGAGGCCCCCGGAGTTGTCGTGCCCGCCGATGCGACCGGCACGCCGCCGCGTTCCGCAATTCCCGATGCGGGCGAGATGGCTGGAGCTGACGCGGAAAAGGCCGCCATGGTCGAGCAGGCGAAGTCGCGTGTAGCGGCTGTTAAAGAATCGCTTGGTGAAAAAGCCGCAGGCTCGCCGGCAACTCCCGCTGGGCCAGGAGTTCCTAAAGCGCCGGTGAAGAAAAAGGAAGAAGGGCCGAAGCCGGTCGATGCTTCCGACAACAAACTAGTTAAAAAACTGAAGGCGCAATTTGACGGCGTCGTAACCGAAGCCCTGGAGTTTATTGGCCAGGTCTCTGTTCGTATTCAACCCGATAGCATTGTTGGGGTGTGCGAATTTTTGCGAGACGATACGGAAGCGCGGTTCAACTATCTTTCAGATTTGACCTGCGTCCACTACCCGATGCGGGCCGACGCGCCGCTTGAAGTTGTCTATAACCTCTACTCGATCCCGCGCAACGAACGCGTGCGTCTGAAGGTCTCGATAGCCGAAGGCGCGCAGGTTGATAGCGTGACCGGAGTTTGGCCCACGGCAAATTGGATGGAGCGCGAGGTCTTCGATCTCTTTGGCGTGAGCTTCAGGAACCATCCCGACCTGCGCCGGATTTTGTTGCCGCCCGACTGGGAAGGGCATCCGCTCAGGAAAGATTACCCGCTTGAGTTTATCGAAAACGAATGGACAAAAAATCATCTGCCGGAGATGACCGACGTACAACGTGAACAGTTGGATCAGAGACGTGCGTACGGGCTGGAAATACTTTCCGTGCCGGAAGAGCGCATGATGCGCGAGATCCTTCAGAGCGGAAAAGATGTGATGCCGAAAGACAAGTAAATGGTGAATGGTAAATGGTGAATAGGAGGAGGGATCGAATCGCGCGCGGCTTTTCACTATTTACCATTTACGATTTACCATTTACCAGTTGAGATGACTCCTAAAGAGATTGCCGCCCAGTATGAAGCTAAAGTATTCGACGCGCCCGAGGCGGCGAAGGTGGCGGGCTTCGTTCTAACGGAAACAATGGCGCCGCGAAATGTTTGGAACAAGGCCAGTGCCGCGCAGGCGATTGTTACCAAACTCGCGAAGAAGCGCGCGTGCGGCGAAGCCACAGACATTGGTTTGATTATTGAACCGTGGAGCGTGACCGGTTGTTATCTTCCTGCTGAACCCGAGCCGGCGGCGGCGTAGAAAGAGGCAACTCTTTGGAGGGCGGTGACCTGTCACCGCTTTGGCCCCGGGGCGGCTTGACGCCCAAGTCTTTCCTTAGTTTTAGCGAATCGCTGGCCGCGACAGGTCGCGACCGACCAAAGCGGTGACAGGTCACCGCACTCCAAAGTCGGACAAGTTATGCATCAGGTAGAGATCGCCACAACCAAAGAGACGCTGCTCGATAGCCCCGAGATGGTGCTCAACATGGGGCCGCAGCACCCTTCAACGCACGGCGTGTTGCGGGTGATCCTGAAACTCGATGGCGAGACCGTGATGGATCTCGACTGCGACATTGGCTATCTCCATCGGGGGATGGAAAAGATCGCCGAGAATCGCATGTATACGATGATCGCGCCCTACTGGGATCGCCTCGACTACATCGCCGCGGTCTCCAACGGACTCGTTTGGGTAGAGACGGTTGAGCAGATGATGGGCCTCGTCGTGCCGCCGCGCGCACACTACTTGCGAACGATTCTTACCGAACTCAATCGCATTGCTTCTCACCTGCTCTGGTTGGCAACGCATGCGCTGGATATCGGCGCGGTGACGGTCCTGCTTTGGGCGTTGCGCGAACGCGAAGAGATTCTCAAAATCTTCGAACGACAGTTTGGGGCTCGACTTACCTGTCACGCCTGGCGCGTGGGCGGCATGCCCAACGATGCTTACGACGATTTTGACGAGGACGTGCGCCGCTTCGTTAGTAATTTCCCAAAGCGTCTCGATGAGTATGAGACGGTGTTGTCTGAGAACCGCATTTGGTTGAGCCGCACAGTCGGCATTGGCGTGATATCGGGTGAAGATGCCGTAGCGATTGGGTTATCGGGGCCCGCGTTGCGCGGCTCCGGTGTGGCCTGGGACATACGCAGGGCTCGTCCCTATGCGGCGTATGCGGACATGGACTTTGATATTCCGCTGGGCGAGAACGGCGATACTTACGATCGTTACCTCGTTCGTCTCGAAGAGATGCGACAGTCGCGACGGATCATCGTGCAGGCTTTGGACAATTTGCCGGACGGCCCGGTGAACGCGAAGCTGCCGAAGATAGTTAAGCCGCCGGTGGGCGATTACTATCACTCCATCGAAGGACCGAAAGGCGAGATTGGCTGCTACCTGGTCTCCGACGGAACTGCGCAACCGTGGCGCGTGCGCGTGCGGCCGCCGTCGTTAATAAATCTTCAGGCTTTAAAGAAACTATGTCTGGGCCACCTGGTGGCGGACGTAGTGGCGATAATCGGAACGCTGGATATTGTTCTCGGCGAAATTGATCGGTAATGAATTAATCTTCTCAGTGTAAACCTCTGTGTTCTCTGTGCCTCTGTGGTGAATCGCCTTAACTAACATTTACCACAGAGACACAGAGAACACAGAGGGTGCACAGAGAAAGCACTAAGAAAAACGGAGACCTTTAGTGTTTCTCTTTGCTCCCATCGACTTCCTTAATCAACTGCTGCTGAAATACTTCAGCGCGGAAACGATCAACCATTTCATCTGGCCGTTCATCCAGATCGGACTGGTCGTAACCCTGGTGGCGGGTTGGGTCGCTTACGCCACGTATCTGGAGCGAAAGATTTCCGCGTTTATGCAGGCCCGGCTCGGGCCGATGCGGGTTGGCCCGTGGGGTTTGCTGCAGCCTATCGCTGACGGCATCAAGCTTCTCACCAAAGAAGATTTCATTCCCGAGAAAGCCGATCGCTGGATCTTTTTCTTTGCGCCTTACATCGCAGTTGCCGCAGCCTTCATCACCTTTTCTGTGATTCCGTTTGGTCCGGACTGGGCCGTGATTACTGACGTCAACATCGGTTTGCTGTTTGTGCTGGCGGTTTCCAGCGTGGGTGTGCTGGCGTTGATTCTTGCCGGCTGGTCATCGAATTCCAAGTATTCACTGCTCGGCGCGTTGCGTTCGAGCGCGCAAATGATTTCTTACGAAGTCGCAATGGGCCTGTCGCTGATCGGTGCGCTCATGTTTGCCCGCACGCTTTCACTCTCCGGCATTGTCGCCGCGCAAGAGGGTGACTCGGTTTGGTATCTGGTCTACCAGCCGCTTGGGTTTCTGATCTTCCTCGTTAGTGGCATCGCTGAAAACAATCGCGCGCCGTTTGATCTGCCGGAAGCTGAATCGGAATTAGTCGCAGGTTTTCACACTGAGTATTCCGGATTTCGTTGGTCGCTCTTTTTCATGGCGGAGTATGCGGCGATGGTTATCGTCTCGGCGGTGGCGGTGACGGTGTATCTCGGCGGTTGGTATTTTCCGTTTGTTTACCGGCTGACCGAAGCGAAGGGTTATCACAATCTCTATGTTATAGTCAGCCTTCTGATCTTTCTCGCTAAGTTATCGGCCATTCTTTATTTATATTTCTGGCTGCGCTGGACGCTGCCGCGCTTTCGCTACGATCAGTTGATGGACATCGGTTGGAAGTGGCTGATTCCGTCGGCGCTGATCAACATCACGCTTTCGGCCCTCGCGATCTTTGTAGTGCAGGCACTCGACGGTTGGCATGGAATCAGGACGATTCAATCGCTGCAGAACGGACTGGATCTAACTGCGACCGGCAAAGCGATCATGATTGCGATGGGCCTGGCGGGGTTGGGTATCACGGGTCTGCTGCTGGCAAAGATCAACTGGCGTTCGCGCGATTTTAATTTGAAGAGCCAGCGGCGGAATATCAAGCTGGTGAATATTCCGCAGGGTAAACCGGCCGTTCCGGCAGTCGCTCCAGCGGCAAGCGAGTTGTGAGATTGCCGATTGGCAATTGGAAATAAGATTATGCCTTTAGTTAAAGTTCCCAAACCAAAGTTCATCGAAAAGCTGCAGCGCTTTTTCTTCGTCGATCTTTTGAAAGGCCTGCAGCTCACGCTCAAATACAATCTGGGCGCGATCACAGACAAAGATTCGGTAGCGGGGAAGGGCATCTACACCGAGCAATATCCCAAGGTCCGACCTGACGTTGCGCCGCGCTTCCATGGTGCTCCCCGGCTCAATATGGATCCGGAAACTCATGACACGCTTTGCATCGCCTGCAACCTGTGCGCGATTGCGTGTCCCGAAGATTGCATCGACGTGCTGGCGATGGACGTGGAGATCATCGTCGCCGGCAAACCGCGCAAAAAGAAAGTGCTGGACGAGTTTATCTTCGACACTTCGCGCTGCATGTTTTGCGCGCTCTGCCAGGAAGCGTGCCCGACGTCGTGCCTGGAACTGACGCAGGATTTCGAGTTGGCTACCTATTCGCGCGCGGGCTTTGTTTGGAATCGCGAAATGCTTGAGCAAGGCCGAGAAACGGTGAAATACACGCGCTAGTGCGAACGATGATTGATGAACGATGAACGCGGAGTAAGCAATAAGCATGACCTTCGGATGCGCACGCGTTCCTTTGCTCTTCGGATAGTGCGGCTCTACACATCATTACCGAAGACGGCGGAGGCCCAAATTCTCGGCAAGCAATTACTGCGTAGCGGAACTTCAGTTGGCGCTCATTATCACGAAGCGACACGATCCAGATCGAATGCCGAGTTCATCAGCAAGATCGAAGCTGGCTTGCAAGAACTTGAAGAACTGTTTACTGGCTTAATCTTTTGATTGATAGCGGTATCTTAAAGCAAGCGCAGGTGTCCGACTTGTGCGACGAAGCGAACGAGTTAATGGCGATTCTTGTAGCTTCGGTCAGAACTGGTAAGAATCGACGCTAGGATTCATCGTTCAGCGTTCATAATTCATCATTATGGTCCTATCCGGTTGGGAAGCGGTCTTCTTCTGGGTTTTCTCCATCGCAGCCATCTTTGCAGGTCTCCTGACTGTGATGGCTCGCAACACCATTCACAGCGCGCTCTTCCTGATTTCTTCGCTCGTCTCCGTCGCCGCACTCTTCATTCTGCTTCACGCTGAGTTTCTCGCCGGCGTACAAATCCTTGTTTATGTCGGCGGCGTAATGGTCTTGTTTCTGTTCGTCATCATGCTGGTAAACGTAGGTTCGGAAGAGCGCGGCAGTGAAGAGATTTTTAACCGGCCGCGTCAGGTCACAACCAGCGTTATCTTTTGCGCCTTGCTCGTTGCCGGACTCATCTACGCCCTCAATGAGGGTTACAGAGGATTTGAGAAGAAGGACGGGGATAAAATTCAGGCTGCGGTGGAACAGGGCCAGGCACAAGATAACAACCTTGCTAAATCAGCAACCGGCGCTTCCCGCATAACCAGCGACACTGAGCGGATGGGCAGCAGCCTTTATCGTTTTGGTTCACTGCCGTTTGAAATAGCGAGCGTGCTTTTGTTGGTCGCGATCATCGGCTCGGTGATGCTGGCCCGCACGCTCAAACAGGAAGCGGCGGTGGATGATGTCGATCCCGATGAACTGCGGAAAGAAGTCGCGCGCGATCCGGAGCTCGCGGAAGTTCAACCCGAATCGGTCGCGTAGTCAAAATGCAAATCCTTATGCTCAACTTTTTCACCCCGGCGTTCGCGTTGCTGTTTCAAGAGGGTGCTACGGGACACTTCGCGGTCGCCTGGCAAAAAGCGCAACACCCTGACTTATCCAAATTCCTGACGATTGGCGCGTTGCTGTTTATCATTGGCGTTGCCGGCGTGCTGACGCGCCGCAACATCATCGTCATCTTCATGTCTATAGAGTTGATTCTTAATGCGGCGAATCTCAACTTCATCGCCATGTCTCGCTACCTGCAGGACACCGGCAATCTGAACGCGGTAGCCGGACAAATCTTCGCGGTGTTCGTCATCGTCGTTGCCGCCGCCGAAGCGGCAATTGGTTTGGGAATTGTGATTGCACTCTACCGAAACAAGGAAACAATCTGGGTTGATGAGATTGATATTTTGAAATGGTGATTTAAGTCTGAAGTCCACAGTCGACAGTCCACAGTCGGACTTTAGACTCACGACTCCAGACTCCAGACTTCTTCATGCATCGTTACATCTGGCTAGTTCCACTTTTGCCTCTCGCTGGTGCGGCCATTAATGGCTTGCTCGGCAGGAAATTTCGTTTTTCCGAGAAGCTGATTGGCGGCATCGCGGTTGGTTCCATTGCGCTCTCTTTTCTTATTACGTTCGCCGCAGTTTATTCCTACGCCTTCGGGAGCCAGGCTATCTGGCCGCAGACTTACGTCACCAGCCAGGATGGCGCCTTCAAGTTCACCTGGATTCCCGGCGGAGCCGTGCGGCTTACGCTGGGTGCGGATGAGCGCGCCGAAGCCAAAGGTCTGGAGGAGGCAGCAAAGAAGCGTGCGGCATTGCCTCCTGAGCAGAGGGACCAGCCAATCCTGGTAGGTGTCACGGACGTACCGCGCAGCAGCGTTCTCGATGTTGAGTGGAGTTACCAGCTCGATGCGCTGTCGTCGATCTTCATGCTGATCGTGACAGGCGTGGGCCTTTGCATCTTTGTTTTTGCCACCGGTTACATGCACGGCGATCCGGGCTTCTACCGCTTCTTCGCTTACATGGGCCTCTTCATGTTTTCGATGCTGGTGCTGGTGATGGGCTCGAATTTCCTGATGATGTTCGTGGGCTGGGAAGGGGTTGGCCTTTGTTCGTACTTGCTGATCGGCTATTACTTCGATCGGCAGGAAGCCGCCAACGCGTCACGCAAGGCTTTCATCACCAATCGCATTGGCGACTTTGGATTCGCGCTCGCCATCTTCGGGGTCATCGCCACCTTCGGCACCGCGCAATACTCCGACGTGTTTGGGCAGGTGAGAAGTTATCCCCTCGAGACACTGGGTCACTGGGGACTACTGTCTTGGATTGCGCTGGGACTTTTCATCGGCGCCTGCGGCAAGTCTGCGCAACTACCGCTGCACGTTTGGCTGCCCGATGCGATGGCTGGTCCAACTCCAGTCTCAGCCTTGATACACGCGGCAACGATGGTGACTGCCGGGCTCTACATGGTGACGCGCACGAACGTCATCTTTCAGCATTCGCAGACGATGATGATGGTCGTTGCTTTAGTCGGCGCGGCAACGGCGTTGTTCGCCGCGACTATCGGCATTACGCAAAACGACATCAAGAAGGTGCTGGCTTATTCGACCGTATCGCAGCTCGGTTTCATGTTCATGGCCTGCGGCGTGGGTGCGTTTGCGATCGGTATCTTCCACGTGATGACGCACGCATTTTTCAAAGCGCTGATGTTTCTCGGCGCAGGCAGCATCATCCATGGAATGCATCACGAGCAGGACATGCGACGGATGGGCGGCCTAAGAAAGTACATGCCGTACACGTACCTGACCTTCCTGGCCGGCTGGCTGGCAATCTGCGGCATCATTCCGTTCAGCGGCTTCTGGTCCAAGGACGAAATCCTTTGGAACGCGGCGGCGACCAGATACATTCCGGTGGGTTGGCTGGTCTGGATTGTGGGCACTGTAGCCGCGACCTGCACCGCGTTTTACATGACGCGATTGGTGGCGATGACGTTCTGGGGCAAGGAAAGATTCCTACCGGTTCATCACGAACACACGCCCGAGCACGAGGGACACCTGGTCGACGATCATCCCGCTCCGGAACACCATGGGGACACTCCGCATGAATCGCCGCGGTCGATGTGGGTGCCGCTCGCGGTGCTTGCCGTGTTGGCGACGATCGGCGGCTTCGTTGGTATCAGCACGGCGTTTACCGGAGGCAAACACGTCGGCGGCCGGATGAATATCGTCAACTTTCTCGATCCCATCATTTGGAATCCGACCACACGTTACTTCGGCACTCATGAGATGGTGGACAGTTACGGCAAACCTCTGGAACACGGCGTTGAGACTCGAGTTGAGTTGATGCCGCACGAGCTCGAGCCGGTCGAGACTCCGCCGCCGTACGGCAGTGAAGGATTTAATCTCGCTCACGCAGTCGAGTCGAAGGTGCACAGTGAAACTGCCACCGAGTGGGTGTTCATCCTTATCTCTCTGCTGGTCGCGGGAATTGGAATCGGACTCGGCTACCTCTTCTACGTGAAGGACACGCGGTTGCCGGACATTTGGGCTGCGCGCCTGCGCCCGCTTTACCAGGCCAGCTACAATAAATATTGGGTGGACGAATTTTTTGGCTGGGCGGTAACGCGGCGAGTGATGGATGCAGCGCGGGCGGTTTTCGCTTTTGATTCGAAAGTAGTCGATGGTGGCGTTAACGGGACCGCCTGGCTTACAAGATTTTCCAGTCGCGTCACCGGCCTCACCGATGAGTATTTTGTCGATGGAGTTGTGAACGCGGTTGCGGCTTTTGTAATGCGCCTGATGTCCCCGTTGCTGCGCGCGGCGCAGACGGGGCTCACACAAAACTACGCCCTCGTGATGGTCCTGGGATTGGTAGCCGCGGTGGTCATGTTCTTTGGCGCCGACATCCTGAAAGCGATCAGAAGTATTTTTGCGCTGGGGCTGTGAACTTGAGTTTGGTATGAATCAATCTGTGTCTCATAGTTTTGCCGACGAAAGCATCGAAGCCAAAGCAAAATGGTTTAGATCGCTTTCATCGAGGAGCGGATGGATGTGTTTGTCGCATTCACGAATCTGATTCTCAAAAACAATCCGGAGATTGCAAACTAAAAAGACGTTAGAAGCGCCTTTAGATGAGCCTTAGGAGACGTAAGAATACTTGCCGCAACGCCTGGCAAAATAGACAACGAGGACTGAAGTGCTTAAGACAAACATCCTTTCAATCGTTACCTGGCTGCCCACCCTGGGAGCGGTTCTCATCCTTGTGCTCTTCAAGAAGGATCGCGCAGCGGTGATCAAGAAATTCGCCACCGCCTGGTTTGGTCTCGCCTTCGTCGCCTCGTTGTTTCTCCTTGCCTACGACCGGACGATTGGCGGCATGCAGTTTCTCGAGGACCACCAGTGGATTCCTATCATTGGCGCGCGTTATCAGATGGGCGTTGACGGCGTGGCGATCCTGTTGATTGTGCTCACTACTCTGCTCGGTGTCATCGCGGCGTTGTCGTCATGGAATTACATTCAGAAACGCGAGAAGGAATACTATGTCCTGCTGCTCCTGCTGCAGACCGCGGTTGTCGGTGTGTTCACTTCGATGGACCTGTTCCTGTTCTACCTGTTCTTTGAAGTGTCCCTCGTGC
>DASYMB010000041.1:0-8354 GCA_036009285.1 Pyrinomonadaceae bacterium
AGACAAGGACGGCGACACCATCTACAACGGCGCGCTCGATAATGCGACTGGCGTGGCTTCTGTGCTCGCCATCGCTGAAGCGCTCGGAAAGTTGCCTGCCGGGCAACGTCCGCGGCGGTCCAGTCTGTTTTTGTTCCCGACCGCGGAGGAGCAGGGACTGATCGGCGCCGAGTGGTATTCAAAGCATCCGCTGGTGCCGCTTGCGAAGACTGCTGCAAACGTAAACCTCGACTCGATGAACGTGCTGGGCCCGACACATGATTTCATTCCCCTGGGTGCTGAGCGTTCTTCATTGAAAGCCGTTGTCGAAGCCGTGGCGCGTGAACGAGGAATGCGAGTGTCTGGAGATGCGCGGCCAGAGCAGGGTTCGTTTTACCGTTCGGATCACTTTCCGTTTGCGAGAGTCGGCGTCCCTTCAAGTAGCCTGAAGGAAGGAAACGATTATGTGGGCCACTCGAAGGAGTGGGGTGAAGAACAATTCAAAGCCTACAACACAGCGCACTATCACCAGCCTTCGGACGAATACCGCGACTCCTGGGATTTTCGCGGCATGCTGCAGGAAGCAGAGATAGCCATGGCGATCGGACGGCATATCGCGGACACGGAGCAAATGCCCAGGTTTGATCCCAACGATGAGTTTGCTAAGGCCCAGGAGCGATAGGTGACTCAGCGTTCATACATACTCAATCACCGCGGCTATGGACAGCACAATTTCTTCAAGAGTTGCCGAAGAGACGTGGCCGAGTCTGCGAATGAATCGCTGACGATCCAGGCCTCGGATCTGTAAGGTATCTACTGCGGAAGGTTTTGCGAGGCCGTTATCGCGATCAGGATCGAGTCGAACATGCCAAAGGTTTGCAGCGTAGTGCGCTTTCCAGTCCGTCACAGGCGCTACCAGCTTAACTGGTAGACGGCCAACGGCATTAGAACTGACGACCACCGCGGGTCTTGTCTTACGGATTTCACTTCCTCTCGTAGGATCAAAACTAACCAGCCATACGTCGCCGCGCTCTGGTGCGTGCGGATTAATACTCGACAATGTCATCACCTTGCCAAGCTTCGCGCTCACGGATGCTCTGCTCAGACTCGTAGTGCCCGGCGGCACCCTCAGCCTGCTTACAAAGAATTCTCCGCCGTTCAGCCATCGGCAGCTTCAGGAAGGCGCGTTTCTGTTCGAGCGTTATTGTCTCTTCAGAGCTGATCATGTCGTTCTGTTTAAGCATGTAGTTGCTCCTCGTTCACAGAGTGTATGATACTACGCTGCAACACAAAAAGCAGAGAATGACGGCTCGCCCCATCGATCATAAGCTTGCATGAAAACTTTCTACGTCACCACACCCATCTACTACGCCAACAGTCTGCCGCATCTTGGTCATCTCTACACGATGATCGTGGCCGACACGATCGCGCGCCACAAGCGACAGCAGTCCATTGAGACGTTTTTCCTAACCGGAACAGACGAGCATGGAATAAACATCGAGCGAGCTGCGGAGCGCGCCGGCCGCACGCCGAAAGAGCAAGCGGATTACGTGGTCAGTTATTTCAAGAAGATGACTGCTGAGTTTCGTCTCGATGAAGCTCATGGCGGCTACGACATGTTCATGCGCACCAGTGAGCCTTTCCATTACCAGGGCGCTAGCGAACTCTGGCGTCGCGCGGCGAAGGCAAAGACGCCGCAGGGCAACGATGCGATTTACAAAGGACACTACGAGGGCTGGTTCTGCGCTCCATGTGCTGCTTACAAGACGGAAGATGAATATGCCAAGCCAGCGACCGCCGGCGAACCGCCCACGTGCCTCATTCACGAAACTCCGCTTGATCGGATCTCGGAAGATAGTTATTTCTTCCGGCTTTCTGATTACGCCGAAGCTCTGCTGGAGCTTTACGAATCGCGCCCGGACTTTGTGCAACCCGAAACGAGAAGGAATGAAGTAAAGAGTTTTGTGAGCGGCGGCTTACAGGATCTTTCCGTTAGCCGTTTGAAGAGTTCGGTGAGTTGGGGCGTTCCGGTACCCGGCGATCCTGAGCACACGATGTACGTTTGGTTTGATGCGCTCACCAATTACATCACCGCCATTGGTTTTGGGAACGAAGAACGCGAACGCGCGGTGGGGTTTGAAAAGTTTTGGCCCGCCTTGCACCTCGTGGGCAAAGACATCCTGCGCTTTCATGCGGTCTATTGGCCGGCGTTCCTGATGGCCGCTGGCTTGGAACAACCTCGCGCGGTTGTCGCGCACGGCATGTGGCTCGATCCCGCTGGACGCAAAATGTCAAAGACACTGGGCAACACAGTCGAGCTGGATGTTTTGAATCGACATTTTCCGATCGACGCCATTCGTTATTTTTGTCTTCGTGAAATGGTTTTTGGCCAGGACGGCCGCTTTGGTTATGAAGCCTTGATCGATCGCACCAACAGCGATCTTGCCAGCGGACTTGGAAATCTTTCGAGCCGCACGCTGACGATGATTGGGCGTTACAACGAGGGTCGCGTCCCTTCCGGCGTAATCTCTGAAGACAAGTTACTGCTGGCAAAACGCAGCGGCGTGGACACCGATGAAACTACAATTTCGGGTTTCATTGAACACGCGCGCGATCAGTTTCTGCATCAGTTCGACGCTTTTGCGTTTAGTAAAGCTCTCGAAACTGCCTGGTCCGTCGTGGCTCGTATCGACAAGATGATCTCCGACGCGAAGCCCTGGGAATTGGCAAAGGACGAGAACCAAAAGCAGACTCTGAATGCGGTTTTGTATCGCGCCGCCGAAACGATACGTTGGCTATGCGTACTGCTCTATCCGGTAATGCCTACGGCGACGCTGGAGATTTGGAACCAACTCGGCTTGGAAACTGCAGCAGATTCGGGAGCAACACCGGCCACACTCGATCCTGCAAAACTGAAGTGGGGCGAGCTTGCTGAAGGCACAGCTATTAGAGAGGTGAAGCCACTCTTCCCCAGAATCGATAAAGCAAAAACTATGAAGGCAATTAACGACGGAGTCCAAAATCCAACGTCCAATGTCCAAAGTCAACCAGATACTGGGACCGCGGGCGTGCGGGGTCCCCAGCCGGGCAGCCCGGTTGGGGTGCTCGTCTCGCCCGCAATGAGCGCGCCGCGCGAACAACATTCTGGCGCTCACGCAACCGAAGCGGATGCAGTGCCCGGTGCGCCCGCGTTAGCAACCCAAACGTCTCCGCCCATGCAACACGCAACCGAAGCGGACGCCGTTCCGGGGGCTGCAGAAGGCGTAACTAGTTTCATCGACATCACAGACTTTACCAAAGTAGACCTGCGCGTAGGCGAAGTGCTAACCGCCGAGCGCATTCCAAAAGCCGACAAGCTGCTGCTATTGAGTGTCGATCTCGGGGAAGAGAAACCGCGAACGATTCTCGCCGGCATCGCCCAGTACTACCAACCGGAGCAATTGGTCGGACGTAAGATCGCAGTCGTCGCCAATTTGAAACCGCGAAGGATGCGTGGCCATGAATCGCAGGGGATGCTGCTCGCTGCTTCCGTCGGCGAGGAAGGTAAACCGGTGATTGCCACTTTTACTGAAGACGTTCCCAACGGCGCGCGCTTGAAATAAACTGAGGTTCGCTGCATCCTGCGCGTCCTGCTACCACGCCACTCGGGTTGCCCGTGTGTGGGGCACCCGGATCCTGAATAAATGCTTGAATCTCCCTTGGCCTCCCGTGTACTCTGTCGAGCACGGGTCAAATTTATCAATTTCTAACTTGCCTATTTTCCCCAACAGTAAATTCAATGAATCAGCACGCACTTGGCAATCCGTTTTAGCAGCGCCATAGAACCGACCAACCAATGAAGGGAATCCAGGGCAACCTCTCAACGATGAGCGTTTCCGATCTGCTGCAGTTCCTGGCGGCAGGCCGGAAGACCGGCATGCTCAGATTCGATCGCGGCAAGACCGTCAAGCAGATCTACTTCGAGAAGGGAATTATCGTTGGCTCAAACACCAACGATCCAAAAGAATATTTAGGGCAGCTTTTGATTCACTACGGCAAGCTGGATGAATCGAAACTCAAAGCGGCGCTGCAGATTCAAAGAGAATCCGGAGGCCGATTGGGTGAGATCCTCGTTTCGACAGGAGTCCTTTCCCAGGCTGACGTACTCGAGGTTCTGCGTATTCGGACCCTCGACATCATTTACGATCTGTTTCTCTGGGAAGAAGCGCACTTTGAACTTTACGACAATGAGTCGCCTCCGGATTATTTCATTCGTATTGAAGTTGAGCCTACGAAAGTCATCATGGATGGCGTTTACCGCATCGATGAATGGAAACGCTTTCGCACGTTGATTCCTTCCGACCGAGCTTTGTTGGAATTAGGCGCCGGGTGGACCTCATCGCTGAACGCCAACAAGGAAATGCGGCAAATACTTTACTTCGTCGAGAAGCGCATGTCGGTGGCTGAAATTTGCTACAACATGCACGCGGCCCCTTTTCATGTCTACGGCCAGCTCTATGACCTGGTGAAGGACGGCATCGCGCGCGTAACAGGTGAAGCGCCCGAGAGTTTCCGTCCCGCGCAGGAGTCCATGGACGTTACGGAGACGCTTCCTGAAACACTGGCAACGGCGCGAAGTCAACTGCGCGACGGCGAAGTCGAGGCAGCCTTGTCGACGATTCAAAACATATTAGAAAAGGAGCCTACGAATTCTGAGGCGCGGAGTCTCTTGTCGGTGGCGGAAGATCAACTGGTCAAGCAAATGTATACCGCACCGTTATGGCCCAATGCGGTGCCTCGCGTGCTTATTTCCGAAGATGGTCTAACTGAGCAGCAGCTCGGACCGCAGGAGGCATTTCTTCTTTCGCGCATGAATGGCGAGTGGGATGTCAGTTCAATCTTGTCGATCTGCCCGTTTCGAGAAATAGATAGTTTGAGAATGATCAAGACTTTGCTCGATAGAGGCATCATCAACTTCTGAAAGCCCCCCCGGTTCAGTCTCCAGGTTAGGACGGTAATATCTCAGTTTGAGCTGAACTGTGTGCGTCCTCTGTATTCTCCGTATCTCGGTGGTGAGCAATCGCTAATGACGACTCACCACGGAGACACAGAGACACGGAGGTTTCACAGAGAAGTGTCCTGCGTTATTGATTGTCGACCGTTGCTTCGATCACGTTCTGTATTGACCCTGACACGTTTGAAAAGAAGTCGAAGCCTGTAATCGCTTCCACCTGATCGACGCTAACTCGATAGGTTCGCCAATCGGTACCAATCGATCCTGAATTCGGCATCACCACGGCAATCGTCCTCGTCGTAGTAGTCACCCGCCCTACGTCGTTAGTTCCGTTCGTGAGCACGATGATTACCTTCCACGTTTGCGCGGGCACCGCTACGTGACCGTTGGCGATGAAATACTGCAACCCCTGACCGCCCGAGACAATGTACAGCTCGTTGCCTTGTGAAACGAGCGTGCGGCAATAGCTTTCCAGATTTGCCCAAACGCCCTGATTGTTGGCTGGAAGCTGTGGAATCATATTAGTCATTAGAAAAGTGGCTGAGTTTGCAGCGACAGTGATCGTGCGATCGGCCGAGGGGCACATGTGTCCGCGATCGAAGCCCGACCCGGAATAGTCTGTAGCTTGAACCTGATACCAACCGGCCGGCAGCGTGGTGTCGTTGCGGAAATCGTTTTGTCGCGCCGCGCTTCCCAACCATGAATTGTCGAGATGCCAGCTAACCCAGTTTGCCTCACCGTTGTCGCGATTGTAAGACATCGCATACTGCGGCTTCTCCATTAGGTAATTGAGCGGCTGCGCAACATTGGTGACAGCGTTGCTTGGGTTGCCCATGGTGAGATGTTCACTGCCCGATGGCGGCGGTGTCGGCGTCGGCGTAGGTGACGCGAAATCACTGATCTGAATATTATCGAAATTAATTCGATTGGCGCCTCCGGAAATTTTGCGGATTTCAAACCTGATCGCGTTGGCGTTGTTCACCGTGAACGTCGCGGTCTGCAGCGTGGCGGCACTCGTCGTTACCGTAGAACCAACCTGAGTCCAACTGCTCCCGCTGTTAATCGATGACCACAACTGCCACGTGCTCGAGCCGTCGGTGCCATACTCGGCGTGCTGAATTGAAACTGTTCCGGCATCCGTCTTATTGAAGTTCATGCTCACCTTGCCCACGTTCCGCACGCGTGCCGAATAGGCGCCGGTCTTTTTGTCCCCTGAAAGATTGCCGGTCAGCGCGTCGTCCATAAACCATGAACCGGTGCCCAGCGTGACATTAGCGGCGGCGTAAGCGGTCTTACCTCCGTTCTCGAATCCTTCGTTGAACGCGGCCTGCATTCTTGCGGTCGTAAACGCGATCGTTAGCACAAACAAAGCACTTCCCACTGCAAGTAATTTTGTAGTCAACCCTGGATATTTCGATTTTCTCATTGCGATTTGCCCTTTCCTCTTTGGAATGGTTCGCAAGCACTAGCAGACGAAAGCACTGGCGAACGGTGGTTGAAAACCTGGGTACACAGATCGACTGCAACTGCATACCTTTTTTCTGGGCTAGTCCGGAGGCCCCGTTCGCGCAGTGCCGGTGGGGTTGGCAGTGCTAAAGAGGGCGGCGATTGTCAGGGTTTACGTGTCTTCCTAAAGAGGAAGACCAGGAGGGTGCACAATGATTGACTGACCATAGGACTCAAAGATATGGTCCGCGGTGTTTGATCACCTGGCAAAAATCAAGAGCTCATTGCAGCACCTGCGCATCGTACGCGTAATTCAATTCTTTAGCCAGAGATTTTGCATGGGAATCCTCGTAATCGCGAAGAGGTTTGAGGAGAATTAATCGCGGCTGAGAAGATATGTTAACGTGCCTTGCATAATGTTCATCGATTCGCATGCTCACATAGATGGTCCGGAATTTGACGCGGATCGCGACGCCGTCATGCAGCGTGCGCGCGATGCAGGCGTTTCCGCGATTCTGAACGTCGGCACCGGCGATCCACACAGCGGCGCGTTTGAGCGGGCAGTGGAATTATCCAATAGACACCCGGACGTCCACGCCGCGCTTGGCGTTCACCCTCACGACGCGCGGCTGTTTGACGATAAAGCTGAACAACTGATCACGACGCTTATTGAACGGAGCCCGCGCGTAATCGCCTGGGGTGAAATCGGGCTCGATTTTCACTATGACAATTCCCCTCGCGAGGTGCAGATGGAAGTGTTTGGGCGACAACTGCAACTGGCCCGCGAAGCGAATCTGCCGGTCATCATTCACACACGTGAGGCTGAAGCTGAGACCATAGAGATACTAAACTCTCACTGGGCCGGCGCTGGACTTGCCGGCGTAATGCATTGCTTCAGTGGCAGTCTTCAGTTGGCGCAGCAGGCGATGGAGTTGGGTTTTTATGTTTCTTTTTCAGGCATTATTACTTTCAAAAAAGCCGAAGACTTGAGAGCGGTCGCCAAACAAGTGCCCTTGAATAAACTGCTGATTGAAACTGACTGTCCGTTTCTCGCGCCTGTTCCGTTTCGGGGAAAGCGTAATGAGCCGGCTCAGGTTGTGGAAGTGGCGCGATGTTTGGCGGGCATTCATGGATTGGAAGTTGAAGACATCGCCCGTAACACTTCGGAAAATTTTGGCAGGCTTTTCAAGACTCCTGGTTGAAGAAAGAGCGGGGCAAGCCGTTGCTCTGAAGTCTTACCCTCTCGCCTTAAGCGACAACTTTCACATGCTGCGAATTTGATGGTATCCTCACCTTGCACAAAGCAACTCCAAACTGAAAGCATACAAACTCGCCATGGCCCAGCAGAATTCGTTCGACATCGTATCGGAAGTTGATCGCGCCGAGGTAACCAATGCGATCAACCAGGCAATCAAAGAGGTACGCCAAAGATTTGACTTCAAGGGCAGCAACGCGAACGTTGCGCTGGAGGCAAATGAATTGATCCTGACCGCTGAAGACGAAACTAAGCTGCGAAACATGAACGATATTTTCCAACAGAAACTGGTGCGACGCGGCGTGCCGCTGAAGGCGCTTAATTATGGAAGTGTGGATCCCGCGGCAGGTGGAACAGTCAGGCAGAAGGTGCAGATTCAGCAAGGCATTCCACAAGACAAAGCGAAAGAGGTAGTCAAATTCATCAAAGATTCAAAGGCGAAGGTACAGGCTTCGATACAGGGCGAGGTCGTACGCGTTTCGGGCAAGGACCGCGATACGCTGCAAGGCGTTATTGCGAGTTTGAAAGGCAAAGATTTCGGAATTGATATGCAGTTTTCGAACTATCGATCAAACTGATGTGGTTTCCGTTTAGATCGCGGACTTGTCCGCCGGGTGCGCTTAATTAGTCCAGCCTGCATAACGGGCCTTCAGAATGCTAACAGCGGCGGACAAGTCCGCT
>DASYMB010000042.1:0-3148 GCA_036009285.1 Pyrinomonadaceae bacterium
CCGTATTTCGTAGTTAACTCGCGGACGAATTCCAAAAAACCCGGTTGGGGCGGAACGCATCCCATGTTTCCCACCACCGGTTCGACGATTATCGCGGCGATGTCAGCATGTTGTTTGAAAACGTCTGCAAGCGCCTCTGCATCATTAAAGGGGACTGTCAGCGTGTGCTGCGCCAGCGATGCCGGCACACCAGGACTATCAGGAAGCCCGAGTGTTGCCACTCCCGAACCAGCCTTAACGAGCAAACTGTCGGCGTGTCCGTGATAGCAGCCTTCAAACTTCACCAGCTTATCGCGACCGGTAACACCGCGAGCTAGCCTGATGGCAGACATCGTCGCTTCTGTGCCGCTGTTTACCATGCGCACCATTTCGATAGCAGGCACCGCCGCGACGATCTCTTCGGCGAGTTCGACTTCCAGCTCATTAGGCGCGCCGAAGCTGGTGCCGTTTGCCGCGACCGCTGCCAGCGCGTCGACAATAACCGCGTCAGCGTGGCCTAAGATCATCGGGCCCCACGAGCCGACGTAGTCGATGAATATCCGGCCATCGACATCGGTAATCGTGGGTCCGTTGGCACTTTGAATAAACAGCGGCGTGCCGCCTACCGCGCGAAACGCGCGCACGGGGGAGTTTACTCCGCCCGGCATCAACTCGAGCGCGCGTGCGAAAAGTCGCGCGGATTTATCTTGATCAGTTTGGGGTGTTGCCATGATGCAAGCATACCAACTGTCGCAGAAGTTAGGTAGACCAAACGGCGGAGCTGAAAGTGGGCAACTCTTCATCGGATCCTAAGCGGTCTTATGGCGGCAGCAGCCGCTCATGCAAGACCGTTTGAAGATCGGGCAAGGTGTAATAGATTATGCAGCGATGATTGGTTCATTCAAGCATAAGGGCTTGCGCGAGTTTTTCGAAACCATAGCAAGCGAGGAATCCCGCCGTTACTGTTCATTCGCCTGCGTGATAGGCTTGACGTAATCGACGCGGCGACAGCTTTAGAGGATATCGCCTTGCCCCACTTCGACCATCATGAGTTGAAAGGAGACGGCGCCGGCACCTGGACAGTGAAGGTCAATAAGAATTGGCGGCTGACATTTACCTTTGCGGGACGGCGACGCCAACGATGTAAACTTCGAGGACTATCATTGAAAGAGAATTCCATGCGAGAAAAATCCATCCAACGCAAAGTGCGTCCAACCCACCCAGGTGCGATCTTAAGAAACATGCTCGAAGAACTAGCGGTTGACCGAAGCGACTCGTTTTCGTCGCTGACCCAAAAGGAATTAGCAAGACGCCTCGGTGTGTCGCGACGTATGGTCAACGATTTGATCAATGAACGCCGCAACGTTACGGCGGACACGGCCATTCGTTTGTCGCGGGTATTGAAGACGACGCCGGACATTTGGATGAATTTGCAGAAGGCAGTCGACCTTTGGGACGCCGCCAAGTCAAACAAGAACGACTATGCGAAGCTCAGACCTATCGCTGCGTAGCACGTCTTCCAGCCAGCCGTACTGCAAGGCCAAAGCCTATCCCTGCGCCGACGAATTCCCTCAATACGGTGAATCTCTTTCCGCACAAGCTGATTCACCATTTCATAATGTCCTTACCGTTCTTCAAAGCTAAGACGTTCCAATTATCCCTGCAGCTCGGAATCCAAATAAATGGGCAGACGGAGCTCCGAGCCCTTTCGGTAAGACTTCCCTCTTACACTTTTCGAAAAGTCATACTCTGTTTTCGTGAAACGTTTGGCAATATTCGCATGTTCAAACGATCGAGGCTGTCAGCCAAGAACCCTCAGTTCGATCGGTAGCGAACCGAGTCTATCCGAGCTACGCCCTCGTCTGATAAGATGGCGGCGGTTCCAAACTATTTCCGAAGCAGCCAGATTCTTCTTCCGTTTTATCTACGCCAGAGTAACGTCCAAAAACTTCCAGGAGACTATTTTGTTTATGCGTCCCTCTTTTTTGATCACTCCGTTCCGCGCGCTTATGTCGCGGCACGAGCGTTTGTTTGTTGGTCTCGCTTTAGTTGCATTGTTAATCGTGTTGCCGCTTTCCGGATTTGCGCAGGAAGAGCGAGCGGCTGAAAAGGCGGCGGCGGAGAAGGCGCGACAGGAAGCGGCGGCAAAACAACAAGCATCGCCGGAGGCGAAGTCAGACGAAACAAAAAAATCCGAAGACGAGAAGGCCGAGGAAGAGAAGAAGCCAGGCGATCCGATGTCGTCGCCCACCTTCAACGGCTTGCGATTTCGTTCCATTGGCCCGGCGTTCACCAGCGGGCGCGTCTCCGGATTTGCCGTCGATCCAAACAATGCAGCGCGCTACTTCGTGGCTGCTGCTTCGGGTGGCGTGTGGAAGACTGTTAATAACGGGACGACCTGGACGCCGGTGTTTGATAAAGAAGCTTCGTATTCGATCGGCGCGATCGCGCTCGATCCGAAGAACCCTCTGACGGTCTGGGTAGGCACTGGAGAAAACAATAGTCAGCGCAGCGTCTCTTATGGCAGCGGCGTTTATCGCTCCGACGATGGCGGCAAGACGTGGAAGAACGTCGGCCTCAAAAGCTCCGAGCACATCGGCCGCATCGCGGTCGATCCCAGGGATTCGAATACGGTTTACGTCGCGGCGCAGGGACCGCTCTGGGGACCGGGCGGCGATCGCGGCCTCTACAAAACCACGGATGGCGGCAAGACCTGGAAGAAGATCATTTCGATCAGCGACAACACGGGCGTGACCGACATCGTTATCGATCCGCAGAACCCCGATACGCTTTATGCCGCCACGTATCAACGCCGACGTCACATGTGGACGCTGATTAACGGTGGACCAGAGAGTGCGCTCTACAAGTCAACCGATGCCGGTGCGACCTGGAACAAGTTGAAAGCCGGCTTGCCGACGACTGACCTGGGGCGCATCGGCCTGGCGATTTCTCCAGTCGATTCAAATGTCATTTACGCAACGGTGGAAGCGGCTGACAAAAAAGGCGGCATCTTTCGCTCCAACGATCGCGGCGGTAGTTGGGAGAGACGAAACGAATATGACGTGACTGCGATGTACTACTCGCGCATCGTTGCCGATCCGAAGTACGTCGATCGAGTTTACGTAATGAATGTTTTTCTGCTGGTCTCAGACGACGGCGGAAAAACGTT
>DASYMB010000043.1:0-8487 GCA_036009285.1 Pyrinomonadaceae bacterium
CACCCGGACAGTGAAGGACAGGAGCAGACGGTTAGGGCTTTGCCCTCTGATGTGCGGAAGGTCTTCGACCTTCCGGTGCGCGTTGAAAAATTGGGGCTATGCCCTGGGGGCGCAGCCCCGATTAGATGAAAACACCGATTCGGTGGGGCAGAGCGCCACCGCACATCAGAGGGCAAAGCCCTTGCGGTCCGTCTCTGATCAAAGTCCGAATTCACTAATCAGCCGGTGCAAATACGAGCGACTGATCCCCAGTCGTCTCGCCGCCGCAACTTTATTCCCGCCTTCCGCTTCGAGCGCGCCAACAATCAGACGTCGCTTCATCGCCGTCATCTCGCTTTCGAAGGTAGTTGAAGTTGACACACCTGGCGTCGGCAAAACCTTGAGCATCTTTTCCGGAAGAAACTCGAGTCCGACGGTGGTCTGGCGATCCAGCAGCACTAGTCTCTCCATCAGGTTTTCCAGTTCCCGAACATTGCCCGGCCATTCGTATTCCTGAAGCGAATCGATCAACTCCGGACAGAGTTGCGGAGTCGAACGTCCATGTTTATCGGCGGCCTTGGCTGCGAAGTGCGCCGCCAAACCCGGAATATCTTCCCGGCGCTGGCGCAGTGGAGGTAGGAGTAACGGCACTACGTTTAGCCGGTAGAAAAGGTCCCGGCGAAAATTATCGCCCGCAACTGCTGTTTCCAAATCACGATTGCTGGCAGCGATCAGCCGAATGTCAACGCTTAAAGTCTTCGTGCCTCCGACGCGTTCAAACGTTCGCTCCTGTAACACCCGCAGCAGTTTCACCTGGACGCTGGGCGACAGCTCAACAATCTCATCGAGGAACAAAGTTCCGCCGTCCGCGAGCTCGAATCGTCCCATGCGCACGTGAGTCGCCGAAGTGAACGCGCCCTTCTCATGGCCAAACAATTCCGACTCAATCAAGGTCTCCGGCAATGCTGCACAACTCACGGCGATGAACGGACCATCAGCGCGCTGGCTTTCTTCGTGGATAGCGCGGGCCAGCATCTCTTTTCCGGTTCCGTTTTCGCCGGTCATCAAAACCGTCGCATTAGTGTTGGCAACCGCTCGAGCTTGCTTGAGCGTTTTCTCCAGCGACTGGCTCGATCCAATCAACCTGCCAAACCCTCGCGCTCCGACCAACTCGCCACGCAGACGCACGTTTTCGATCTCCAGCCGGCGCATGCGGGCGGCCTGGTTCACAATGTGCAGGACCTCGGCCGCGTCGACTGGCTTTTCGAAGAAACCGTAAGCGCCACGCTTAACAGCTTCGAGGGCGGCCTGCTTTGAGTTGGTCCCGGTAATCACGACCACCTGAGCGGGCACGTCGATGCCGCGGGCGGCTTCGATGATTGCCAACCCTTCGCTGATATCTTCGAGGTGAGGCGGCAGATGCAGATCGCTCAGCACCACGTCGATACGTTCTTGCTGCAGGAGTTTGACGGCTTCGGCGCGCGAGGCTGCTTCCAGCACGCGGAACGCGGAGTTAAGTGCCCAGACGAGTCCGCGACGCACTGACTCATCGTCGTCGACTACGAGTATCGTTTCCTTTGGTTGAGCTTCTGTGGGTTGGTTTGCTTTACCCATCGCGAAGTTTCGTCAAACGACTGCGCGCGCTCCGGGAGCGATCTGTTACGTCTGATTAGATTAACTGTGAGACTGATTTACGGCCCGTGCTCGCCGTGTTTCTCGATGGCGCCTAATGGTAGCACGACCGTAAACGTTGTCCCAACGCCTACTTTTGAATCGACGGCGATCGATCCTCCGTTAGCAACCACTACTTCGCGGCAGGTGTAAAGACCGAGACCGACACCGCGTCTTTTGGTGGTGGCAAAGGGATGGAAAAGTCTTTCTTCAATGAATCGCGCGCTCATTCCTTCGCCAGTGTCGCTGACACTGAAAAACGGTTTGCCGTCTTTGTTCGTACCGGCGACGATGCTTAAGGTGCCGCGCTTCTCCTTCATTGCTTCGAGCGCATTGATAATCAGATTCTCAACTACCTTATTCATCCGTTCGCCATCAACCAGAGCAACCAGGGTCTCGGGAAGATCTACCTTGATCTCGTGAGTAGCTGTTGAAGGTTCGGCAGTCACCGCGATGACACGCCGCAGGATCGGCACCAGATTAACAGGCTGCGGCCGCTTGTGTTCGCCGCTCAGAGTGTTCACTGGATTACTCAAACGGACCACCAGCGCCCTTAAATTGTCAGTGGCTCCGGTAACCGACTTCATCGCGTCGGCGCGAAACTCCTTGTTATCGAAATGCCGTTCCATGTTTGCCACCGTGAGCGACAAAGCCTCGATCGCATTCTTCAAATCGTGGGTGAGAATCGCGGACAGACGCACAAAGGATTGAAACTGCCGGGTCTCGGCTTCGCGCGCGAGTTGATCGCGAAGTTGTTTTGTCATTAAGCCGAGATTGTCAGCGAGCGGGCGCAGGTCGTCGCTCGATTTCAACTCAATGCGATGATCCAGTTTACCTTTGGCGATCGCTTCAACCCCTTCAGTAACACGTTCGAGGCCGCGCGCCTGGCGTCCCCAAACGCGGGCCAACAACCAGGCCGAGAGCGTCGCCAGCAAGACAGCAGTAATAAATCCGATCCAACCGGAGCGCCGCGCATCAGTAAGTAGTTGCTCGGCGTTTGCGACTGACGCCGAGGCCGGATTGTTCTGGCTTCCGTTTATGAGATCAGTAACCGCATTCCTGATGGGTGCCGGCTTGCTTTCGTGTTGTCTGCGAATCTCATCCGCAGCGGTTGTGACACCGTTCCAATAGTTTATTGCGGCAAGCAGAAGCAGCGGCATCAGGCAGAGCCCCAGGAAAATGAGAAACAGTTTGAGGCGATTGAACAAAGGCAACGCTCCAAGCAAGGATTCTGGCATCGAGATAGTAACGCATGCACCGCTATTTCGCTTGAGGAAAACAGTGCAGTGTGCTACTCCACGGCCAGGCGTCCAAACTCAGCGAGAAGGGGTTGTAGAGATTTAATGATTCGGCTGTGAGAGACGCCGTTGCTCGCAACCACGCCGTTGCGATTTTGCACGTCGACCTGGTTGTAACGGAGTGGACGGCCAAACAAGTCGGTGATTGAACCGCCCGCCTCGCGCAGGATTACTTCCGGCGCGCAGGTGTCCCATTGCTTAGTGCGCGGCGATAAGTGGACATAGAGATCGCATTGCTGCTCGACAATCAATCCTACCTTGATGCCGACGGAGCCGCGTAGCACTTCATCCTTCAAACCAAAAGCCTGAACCACTTTGTCCATGCGCGGACTGCGATGTGATCTACTTGCAGCCAATCGCATGGTCGAGACTTCACGCTGATCGGAGACGCGCGCCTGCTCGGGCGCATAGTCGGGGCGTTCGACCCAGGAGCCTGTGCCTCGAACAGCGCGATATAAAACTCCGGTCAGCGGCTGGTAAACAACGCCGAGCACGCACTCGCCGTTTTCAGTTAACCCGATCTGCACTGCGAAGTCGCCGTTGCCGTCGATGAATCCGGTAGTGCCGTCGAGCGGATCGATCATCCAGACGCGCGGTTTATCCAACCGGTGCGCAGTGTCAACCGACTCTTCCGCAAGTATGCCGTCGCCGGGAAACTCAAGCTGCAGCCGCGTGACGATGATTTCGTTTGCGAGCGTGTCGGCCTGCGTGACCGGCTCGCGATCGTCGGCGCCGGATTTCTGTTGGATGTCGAGCGGGCCTTCGTAAAGATCGAGAATGGCTACGCCCGCCTCCCGCGCCAACTCCAGCGCGATGCGCAACTCGTGATCGTAAGATTGTGGCTTAGCTGATTCCATGTTTAGCCAGAGATGCACGCTTCGTTAACTAAAGTCCCCGTTCATCGCCGTCAGCCGCTTACGGTGGGGCATAGCCGCCACCGCACATCAGACGGCGAAGCCGTGCTTAAAGCTGAAGTAAACCTTGGCAGAGGTTAACATTGACAGTACGCTTCCCTTTATTCCAGCTCTCGCGCCGCGTCGCGAATGATCTCCAGCGTTTGATCGATGTCGGCGCGAGTGGTGCGAAAGTTAGTGACACACGCACGCAGCGCAAACTTGCCGCCGAGCGTTGCACTCGACAGATAAGCGCGGCCGCCTCGCTGCACAGCGTTCATGATATTCGTGTTGAGCTGATCGAGTTCGGCCTCGAGCGCCGCTCGGTTTTCTCCAGGGCCGCGCAGTTTTGCAACCAAAGATGGCGGAACATAACGAAAGCAGCAGATGCTCAACTCCGGCGCGGCGAGCAGCTCGAAATCTGTGGCCGCTTCAACCTGCTCGCTGAGGTACGCCGCCACCGCGCAATCTTCACTGATCGCGTTTGCGATTCTTCGCACTCCGTAATAACGAAGCGTTAACCAGATTTTCAACGCTCGAAACCTTCGCGACAACTCCGGACCGTAGTTCCAGAACGCAAATGCTTCGTCCGCGTTCTGCTCATGGACCTTGATGTAGTCGGCACCCGCGAAAGTGAAAGCTGCACGTGCGCTCGCTTCATCGCGAAAAAGCAGGCAGCCCGAATCAATCGGCACATAGAGCCACTTGTGTGGATCGAGTGAAATTGAATCGGCCCGATCCAAACCACGGAACAGCGGCCGCTTCGTTTCCGCGAGTGCGGCGAGCGCGCCATAAGCGCCGTCGATGTGAAACCAGAGATCGAATTCTTTTGCCACATCCGCGATCTCGTCGAGCGGATCAACCGCGCCTGTGTTCACCGTACCGGCGCTGCCGACTACACAAAACGGCTTTATGCCGCTTTCAAGATCGCCGGCAATCGTTTGGCGCAACGAAGCTACGTTGATGCGAAAACGATCGTCGCAGGCGACCAGCCGAACCTGAGCGCGGCCCAGTCCGAGAATGTCGGCCGCCTTCGGGATCGACATATGAATCTGGTCGGAGGCGTAGATCGTCATTGGCGCCACGGAATTCCACAGACCCTTCGACGCGACTTCGGAATCTGACCTGGAGCGATGCGCGATGAGCAGGGCCGTGAGGTTCGCCATGGAACCGCCGCTGGTGAGTAACCCGTGGGCCACAAGATCGCTGCGGCCATATCCAATCAGCGACGCCAGCCAGTTGATAACAGTGAGTTCAATTTCGGTAGCTGCCGGCCCCGAGCGCCACGAGGTGAGGTTTGTATTCAACGCGGAAGCAATCAAGTCGCCAAAAGCGCCCGGCGCTGTGGCGGGCGAAGCAACGTAACCAAAGAATCTCGGATGGCCGTTGTGCCGGCTGTTCGCAATGATCGTGCGGCAATCGTCGAGAAGTTGTTCGAGCGGCTCGCCGTCGACTGGGAGGGACGTTCCTATTTTGCCGCTGGTTTTGCCGGCCGAAGTCTGCGGAAAAACAGGCAGCGTGGAAACTTCAGAAAAGTAGTCAGTCACAAGTTGCGTGACCTGCGACGAAAGCTCGCGCAGCTCTGCATCCGAGATGTCGAGCGAAGATGTTGCCGGCCTTGATGTCTTATCTGCCTGGCTCATTTGAACGGCGGGGCGATGGCGACGAGAAGCGATAAACGTTCGCTGGCGTTGTTAGTGACCCCGTGCGGAATTCCGGAGGGCGCAAGCACGAGGGAGCCACTTCCGATTTCCCTTGCTTCACCTCCAACGGTAAACAGACCCTCGCCTTCGAGCACGAAATAAAATTTATCCGCGCCCTGGTGGGCGTGTACGTTCTGAGTTTGCCCCGGCTCCAAACAATTCATACCAACCATCACCTGCTCGCCTTGCCAGAGAGTAGTTTTGTAAAACTTCTCCGCCTGCGATCCGGCATGCTCGTGCCAGTTTAGAAAATAGTTCATGCGCGGTTCCTTTGTTCTGAGTGGAGCGTCAAAGCTAACACAGGCCTGCTTAACGATGAAGCGCTTGCTGGCTATGGGAACGCCCGCGTATATTCTCAGTCCGTCCAGTAATGCTGACTGTGTGGAGTGCGGTGACCTGTCACTGCTTTGGTCGGTCGAGACTTGGCGCGACCACGATTAGCGTGAATGTATCAACGGCTTTCGGCGTCAAGCCGTCGAAGGCCAAAGCGGTGACAGGTCGCCGCACTCCAGGGAGTTGACACAACCCTATGTCGATTACCGGCTCCGCAACACTCGAAGGCACGACGCGCTATCGCGAGCGTTTCAAAGATATCGCCGCGCTCCAACATTTCCGACAACAACAGAACTTATGGCTATCGTCTATCGGCATTGGAACCTACCTGGGCAATGCCGATGATGAAACTGACGCACGTTACACCCGAGCGGTGGCGCGCGCGGCTGACTTGGGCGCCAACGTGATCGACACCGCCGCAAATTATCGCTTCCAGCGTAGTGAGCGTTCGATTGGCAAGGCGCTGCTTCAGTTGACTGAAACAGCGGGGTTCTCGCGGGAGGAATTGATTATTTGCACCAAGGGTGGTTACCTGCCGTTTGACGGCGCGCCGCCGCGAGATGTTCGACGCTACGTCGAGGAGACGTTCGTCAAACCCGGCATAGCGAGTCTTGCCGATTTCGTCGGGGGCAGTCATTGCATGACGCCTGCATACTTGCAGAATCAGTTGGACCAATCACTGCGCAACATGAATCTCGAGTGTGTGGACGTTTACTACGTTCACAATCCGGAGTCGCAGCTTGGCGAGGTTTCAGAAGCAGAGTTTTATGTACGCTTGCGAGCTGCTTTTGAGTCACTCGAGAAACGGCGTGCCGAGGGACAGTTGCAGTACTACGGCGTCGCCACCTGGAACGGCTTTCGAGTACCGGCGGGATCGAGCGGCTACCATTCACTCGCGCGGATGGTGGAGATCGCCCGCGAGCTTGGCGGCGAGTCACACGGATTTCGCTTTATTCAGTTGCCGTTCAATCTGGCGATGCCCGAGGCGCTGACTTTACGTAACCAGACTGTCGACGGTGAGCCGTTGTCTACGCTCGAAGCGGCTGCTGCCCTGGGGGTAACAGTAATTTCCAGCGCTTCGATCTTCCAGGGCCGCGTGGCGCAGGGGTTGCCAAAAGATTTGCGCGAGTCGTTGGGTTCTTTGCCAAGTGACGCGCAGACGGCGATACAATTTGTTCGCTCAGCACCAGGCATCTGTACGGCGCTGGTAGGCATGAGCCGGATTGAACACGTCGAAGAGAATTTGAAACTCGCTGCCGTGGAACCGGTGGAACCGGAACAATTCATGCAGTTGTTTTCAAGTTAATTTGGAGTGTGCTGACCTGTCAGCGCTTTGATCGGCTGCGACCTGTCGCAGCCTAATCTATAGTCTATGGCTACTTCAGCGCGGCGACAGGTTGCCAAGGAGAAAAAGCGGCGTCGGGCCGCCGCACGCCAAAGTTTCTAATGCCTAAAAGTTTCTAATGCCTAATCGCCAATACAATTCATTCGCTGAATTTTGGCCACACTACGTTGCGGAACACAGCCGTCCGCGCACACGTCTGCTTCACCTCGTTGGCACCTCCATCGCACTCGGGTGCGTCGTTTACTTCATCGTCGTCGGCAAGTGGTGGCTCTTTCCGCTCGCGCTGATCCCTGGTTACGGCGCGGCGTGGATTGCCCACTTCTTCATCGAGAAGAATAAGCCGGCGACCTTTCAGTATCCCCTCTGGTCGTTCATCGGCGATTACAAAATGATCTGGATGATGTTGACTGGCAGAATGGATGCCGAGGTTGAGCGCTCGGCAAAAGATGCTTTCTGAGCGGCTCGGCTTTACCTTTACAATGTTACCTTTCCCCCAACTAAGGTATCTGGATGGGGGCTATATCTACGTACGGTACGTTCAAAACCCTGATCGTATAAACCACCGGCCTGTTCGGAGCTAACCATATTTGGAGACTGTAGTCTCCGGGAGGAACATTATAAAGATAGTACATTCCATCAGTACCCGAATACGCTAAAGAAGATCGTCCCTGTTGTGAATTGTACAGACTCACACCCACATAGGGCGCCGCATAAGCCGTGCCATAGCCATCGCGCCGGAATAGCATGCCTCGCACCGTACTGGCATAAGCGGAAGCCTGTGCTATAAAGACAAACAGAAACAATAACAGACTGCTGTATATCGATTTTCTGATTCGTTTGCCAGATCGCTTCATGGTTTGACCTCCGATTCTAAAAGGGACACTGGTGAGGGCACCTGACTGTTTTGGCCTGACGGATCATAATCAGATTCTTTCCTTTTGAGTACCACAAGGTTATCTAATTTCAGTTCCTTGTTCCGGTCGCTCTTTGAAATGTGGCACTTTTCCTGTCCATAACCAGGTTCGGTTTCATTCAGATCTATATCGACAGTTTGATAGTCAGGGTGCTCGATATGTAATTGTGGAAACTTCAAGCCCCCATTGATTCCGGGCATCGTCGCAATCAGCACGCTAAAGCGGCCGTCCGGACGCACATTGATATTAGGCGGAAGCAAAGACAACACAGTTTTTTTTTCCACCGAACCACCACGGTCTGTCTTAAGCTGCCCTTGAACTTCCCATACTTCATATTGACTCTTTCTTGGC
>DASYMB010000044.1:0-8901 GCA_036009285.1 Pyrinomonadaceae bacterium
GTTGGGAAGTATCAATAAAGTCTAGTTAAAGAGCAAGCCGTTACGCCGGGAGCCGCAAAATCCGGGAGCGCGTTGCTGGGAGCGCAGGCATCCTGCCTGCCGAGCGTGCGCCGCACGCTCCGTTCGCGCCTGTCGGCGCTCAGTGCAGGCAAGATGCCTGCGCTCCCAGCCTAACGCGAGCTCAATGCTTGAAATGCCTAATCCCAGTGAAGATCATTGCGATGTCATTTTCATCGCAGGCCGCAATCACTTCCGCGTCGCGCACCGAACCGCCGGGTTGAATCACCGCCGTAATGCCATGCTTCGCCGCCTCGTCGATGCCATCGCGAAAAGGGAAGAACGCATCAGACGCGAGTACCGAGCCTTTGATGGGTAATTGCGCGCGCATCGCCCCAAGCTTCACGGAATCTACGCGCGACATCTGACCGGCGCCCACGCCCACCGTCTGGCTGTCGCGCGCGTAAACAATCGCATTGGATTTCGTATGCTTGCAGACTGTCCAGGCAAAGAGCAAATCCCTGATCTCGTCTTCAGTCGGTTGGCGTCTAGTAACAACCTTCAGATCTTCGTGCATGAAACTGTGCGTGTCGCGCGTTTGCACCAGCATGCCCCCGCTGATCTGTTTGTACTCAACGCCTTCGGCTCGCGATGCCGGTGAGGCACGCAATACGCGAAGATTCTTTTTCGAACGCAGGACCTCGAGGGCCTGATCGTCGTAGTCCGGTGCGATGAGTACTTCAGTGAAGATCTCAATAACCGAGCGGGCGGTTGCTTCATCGACAGGACAATTGAAAGCGACAATACCGCCAAAGGCCGATACCGGATCGGTCGCGAGCGCTTTGCGATAAGCCTCTTGAGCCTGTGCGCTCAAGGCAACTCCGGTAGGATTCGTGTGCTTGATAATTGCGCAGGCGTTCTCATCAAAATCACAGACCAGTTGCCACGCCGCATCAGCGTCGACGTAGTTGTTGAATGACATTTCCTTGCCGGAAAGGAGCTCGGCGTTGGCAACGCCTTGATTTTCAGATTCAGAGGGCCCCAACTCATACAGTGCCGCCAGTTGGTGCGGGTTTTCTCCGTAGCGCAGAGATTGGCGGAGATCCAATGAGAGGGACATTTCCGCCGGTAGCTCGTCAGGAGCGGGCTCGGGAAGCTCCACGTTAGAGGTTTCAAACAGATACCTTGATACGTAAGCGTCGTAAGCGAACGTTGTTGCGTAAGCTATAGCGGCAAGCCGATGTCGCGTGGCGAGGCATAGTGCTCCCTCGTTAAGCTTCATCTCATCAATAATTTCTGGCCACGATTCTCGCGCGGTAACTGCGGCAACGCTCGCGAAATTTTTCGCTGCCGAGCGAATCATTGCCGGCCCGCCGATGTCGATTTGTTCGATCGCTTCTTCGAGGGACACGCCCTCGCGGGCGATGGTTTCTTCAAATGGATATAGGTTAATGACAACCAGATCGATCTGCTCGATGCCGTGTTCGCGCATGGCGGCCTGATGTTCAGGATTGTCGCGGATGCCGAGCAGGCCACCGTGAATTTTCGGATGAAGCGTCTTCACGCGGCCGTCCATCAATTCCGGAAAACCGGTGACGTCGGAAACGTCTCGCACTTCAATGCCTGCGTCGCGCAACGACTTTGCCGTGCCGCCGGTGCTGATGATCTCTATGTTGAAGCCTTGAAGTACGCGCGCGAAATCAACGATTCCCGTTTTGTCGGAAACGCTGATGAGTGCGCGGCGGATTTTGCGAAGTCCGAGTTCCTGATCTTCAGTCATGTTTTTGGTTCCTTAGCCCGTGGAGCGGGCAGCAGCATAAAGTCTAGCACCCAGCCGAGATGCTCGACTGGGGACCCCGCCCTGGGGTGAAGCCCAGCAGACAAGCGAATCATTTTCTGAGCCCGGGCACTACGTGAAAAAATTCCTGCGTCCGCGCGTATTTATTGCCACCCATTTGATACTCAACTCCCGCCGGCAGTCCGATCGTGAAACGATGATTGCGCCCATCTCGCGAACCCTCGCCGGCATAGAACCCCAGCAGATACTGACTTCTCAAATCTTCTTCGATTGCTTGAAACACCGGAGTCAGATCAATTGTCTTATTTGCCGGAAGCGCGAGCGCTGAGGTTGCACTGCCGACCAGGAAATACTTGCCACCGGTTTTCTCCGCGAGTTCGCGAAATCCCTTTGTTGGTGAGCGCACTGCCAACCGCCCCTCACGCGGCGCGAATAACGGCAAGTGGATCACGTAAAAAGATACGTGGTTTGGCATTGCCGACTGAATTACCGCGGATGCCTTGATCGTGCTCGCGTTATCCAGTCCGTCACTAATCAACACCACGATGCGACGTTCAGAACGAATCTGCGTCAGCCCCGCGAAGGCGTTAACCGCAGCAGCCGCAGCGTCGAATATCGCGGTGTGTTGATTGGCGCGGGCGGGAAAATTAAAAGCCTCACGCGCCGCGGCCATGTCTTTCCCGAAAGGCACAACCAGCGAAGGCTTCTCAGCAAAGCGAATGACAGCGACCTGAGATGCGTCGCCGAATCGGCCCACCAGGGCCAGCGCCGCCTCGCGCTGCGCGGAGACGATCTCGCGGAGGCTGCCGGATTGGTCCAAGGCGAATACGATGGCAACGCGATCGGCGCCGTGATAGAGGAATAGTCCGGCGGTAACGTGATCCTTGTCGTTCAACGAGAGATCGCGTTCGCTGAGTGGAGTCGCAGTTGGTCCGCGTTTGTCTTTAACGCGAATGGGAAAGACAAGCAGGTCAGTGTTGACTCTTACGATCTCGTCGTCAGTGGCTCGTTCCTGAGCTTGAAGATGAATTGAAGCCGGGGCGATTAATGCCAGGAGAGCGCACAGGATTCTGAAGCCTAACTGAGCGCATAGAACGAGGGATAACGCACGTCGAGTTGAGGGGTGTTTTTTTGAAGTTGCGGCAGGCAGGAGCATGCAGCGATTCGGCCTAAGTAAAAAACCGACCGAAAAGCAGAATGCTCAGAATCACGATTATGGTGATTACTACTATCTTGACCAGGCTCATAACTAATCCCTCAGGCGTTAGGACTGATAACAAAGGGACGAGAACAGGCTGTATTCTAAAATTACCCCGCCAAACTGTCAACGAAAGGCGAACGTCTACGATCTAACTTCAGAACTTTTGGAGTGCGGTGACCTGTCACCGCTTTTACCCGCGGCGGCTTGACGCCGCTTCCGGCAGCACATTCAGTCAACCAAGGCTGCGACAGATCGCAGCTGACCAAAGCGCTGACGGGTCAGCGCACTCCAAATCAGTGCTTTCCAAAAACGGTCAAGTTCTTTATTTGAATCTCAGCCCCAACCGCCCACTGATCAGCCTCGGGTAGCCAACATGCGTACCACTGAAAACAGACTCAAAGTTGTAAAGAAACAACTCGTTCGTCAGGTTTTGCACGTCAAACTGAAGGTTCATCGATACGCGTTCCTTCCTCAACAAATCCGCACCTATGGAGAAGTCTAAAACCGTTCGTGGTCGAACGCGTCCGCGTTGAAAATCGATCTCGTTGTATAGCCGTGGATCGAAACCTTGCGTCACGAACTGCGCCAGAGTTGTGCCGGGGGCAACGTCGGTGGGAACGCCGGAGTCATAGCGGCCACTGAAGGTCGCGTAGATACCGGAAGGTTTATGGTTGTAGTTAAGTTGAAGCTGCGCTTCGTTTCTCTGATCGTGATCGGCGGAAAATTTCAATCCTCGAAGCTGCAAATCCTGTGGGTTCTCGCCGAGAAAAAGACCCCCGGTAATCGGAGTGACTCCGTAGGCGTGTGCATTCGCAAGCGAAAATGATCCTCTCAACCCGTGAATGTCGGTCGACTCAATTCTGAGTTCTTCGCCGGTCACGCGCCCTGATGAGATTGCAATCGGGAAGATCACGCCGGTCTCAAAAAACTGGTCCTTGTCGGAAAAATTCTGAATTCGCTTTTGATAAAGAGTCAGGCCGACACGAATTTTCTTAGACAGGAGTTGCTGCGCCCCGACTTCGAAAACGTTTTCTTTGTCCGGCCGGATCGGCTGCACCGTGGTGACCCCTTGGATCACCGCGATTGGAGAAATGCCGGCCGCCTCCTGCGAGCTTGCAAGCAAAAGATTTTCCGCCGGCGGCGGCTGAAAGAGACGGTTATAGGAAGCATGTAGAGTGGTTTGGGTGCGCGGGATGTAGTAGGCCACACCGATGCGCGGGCTTAGCGCCTGTTCCCGAACCAGCAGTTTATAGTTGTCATACCGAATCCCCGCATCAAGCGTGAAGTTTTTGAACAGAGGAAATCGGTCCTGAACATAGGTGCTCAGAGTCCGGCCGGTTTTCTGTCCGGCAAAAAGAAACGGATGCGTCGCATCGAAGTTGTTAACGGGATTTGGAAAAACATTTCCGGCATCGTCCACGATGTCGTCGAAGTGAACGGTTGGGTAGAAGCTGAAGTTTTCATTAAGCGGGGTGATTGTAATCTGCCCGCCAAACTTTATGTTGTGACTGCCGCGCGTGAGAGACAGCGACCCAAGGCCGCCATAGTTTTTCAGAGTGCGATCCTGGAAGGCGACCACTGGAGTTGCACTCGGATTACTCGTCAATCGCGCATGACTGTTGCGATTAAAGAAAGAGAGCTGCGCAACTGTGTTCGGCGAAAAGATGTGTTGAAAGGTGAAGCTTTGCGAGTTGTCCCGAAGCCGCTGCCTCAAATCCTGTCCGGCGATCTCCTGCGAAAGCTTGTTAGGTACCTGGAAGTTTGATCCGCCAAAGTTGAAGGTGCCTTTCAGAGTATTGTTCTGATCAAACTGGTAATCGAGCCTGAAAAAACCTTTTCCCGTGCGACCGAAATTGTGGAAGTTATCAAGGCTCGGCGGATCGAGATATCGCTGCGAGGTCGTCGTCGAAAGATTTGTGAGAAAGCCGAACTTCCTAGTATGGGTTGCAAAATCCGCCGCTATCTCGCCCGTCGAAAAACTCCCTCCCGAGAAAGAAAGTCCGCCTTGCGTTGGTCCTTCTAATCCCGAGCGAGTGCTTACATTGATCACGCCGGCGAGCTTGTCGCCGAATTCAGCCGGGATACCGCCGGTAAGTACTTCAACAGTTCTGAGCGTTCGCGCATCCAGACTGGTTGAGAAGATGGCCGACATGTTATCCGTCACCGGAACGCCATCCACGACATATTGCACTTGAGACTCAGAACCGCGCGGATGCATGCGTCCGTTGTCATCAGTCACAAATCCCGGTGCTGACGCAACCATGCTCTCGATTGCGCGCGAGGGCGCGGCGCCAATCGGTCGTTCGAGCAGAGTTTGATTTAGATCAGTGTCCGACGACGTGCGATCCTGCTCGAGTATGGCTGAGTTGTCGGCAGTTACCGTCACGGCCGCGGTGGCTCCCGCGAGCGGTAACGAGAATTCGATGTTTGCGGGGATGGTGCTTTCGAGATCGATCGATTGCTCCGCGGATTGAAAGCCCGGCGCTTCAGCCTGTAGCTTGTAGGTATTGAAAGGAATATTTACCAACTTGAATGAACCCTGCTGATCTGTTTGCACGGTCTGGGTATATCCGGTGAGAGGTTGCGTAATGGTTACCTTTGCATCACGCACCAGCGCCCCGGAAGGATCCTTAACCGTGCCCTGGACCGCGCCGATCCGCGCTTGCGCGAACAGCGATTGGAAGAGAAATAAAGTAACTAAGACTGAACTTGAGAACCTAAGAGAGTTTCTAAAAATCATCACTACTAAGCCTCCTGATTTCTGCGCCAATAAACTTAGCGGCCGCATTAGATCCTTCCCACGTTTATGAGAAGATCCGGCGCGGTTCGCTGCGACTTCCGTGTAGCTGAAGACGCTAGACGAAAAGGCGATTTAACAAGGTGGCTTGCGGTGGAGCTCGTCCGGTTTGTGGCGTACTCGTTTGCGAGTGAACCGAAACGGTAGTTAAGTTGAAAAAGAGAGACTTCAGAGAGGACGCGCTGATGCTCGGCGGAGCAGATATCAGAGACGCGGAAAAGTGCTGGTGGAGCTGGCAAATGAGACAGTCGCCACAACCCGGCAGATTGGTGCCGGCTTTCGTTTCCCTGGCCGGATCCGAAAAGCTGGAAGCGCCTGCGACAGTGTTTGGGCCGGGCAAGCTGCCGTGAGTGTGCGCGGCTTCGACTGTCGTCCCATAGACAATAAAACCAAGCAGCAGCAACGACAGCACGCGAGCAAACGCGCGGTGCGGCTTGAGTAATTTTGTATCTCGTTCTCTGGTCACTTTTTTACGGGCTATGTTAGAGTCCTGAGCAGCAGTATAAGGATGCCTACCAGCACAGTCAAACACGTTTCCTGGCCCACTTCGATCCGAAAAACCAAGCGAGAGCGGCCCGTTGTGTTGCATTTGATATTGCAGTCACATGGAAAAAAGTTTCGCCGGTTAGTTGTGTGCTTGAGAGTCTTTTGCGCGCTCATGATCCTCGCGGCGGGTTCGAGTGCTAACGCGCAAACACTCAAGGTGCGGATCGACATTACATCCCTGGTACCCGCGAGAATCAGAATCCAAACTGAGCTGCCCAGCCCGACGAACGTGTTGTCGTTTCGAAATGCTTACGCCGGCGTGCTTGGATTGGGTGAGCGAATTGAGCTGGTGGAAGCAATCAGCGCGAGTGGCCAGAGTGTTCGAGTTCGAAAGCTTGCGCCCGGCGAATTCCAAAGTGACGAGAAGTTTTCGCAATTCAGTTATGAAGTAAACGTCGCGGAACCCTCCCGCCCGGCTCAGCTGTCGCATGTGTCCTGGCTTAATCGAGACCATGGCCTATTGATGCTGGCGGATTTGTTGCCTCAGTTAACCAGCGGCTCAGATAAAGTCCCCTTAGCGCTGATTAGTGTCGACGTCCCAAAGGGCTGGACGGTAGCCTCCAACATCAAGAAGGAGGGTTCTCAATTTTCCACTGACGATCTCGAAACGGCTGGGTTCCTGGTTGGACCAGCGGTGCATGAAAAACGCCAGCGGCTTGCTTCGATCGACTTCTCGATAATCTTGTCCGGCAAATTCCCCTTCTCAGATGGCGACGCAATTGAGATTGCGGAAAAGATAGTTGAAGAGTATTCGCGGGTCACGCGATTTGAACTCAAAAGCAATGCGGTTGTGATGCTGATTCCCTATCCTGGGGAAGCGGGTCCGGAAAGTTGGAGCGCGGAAACCAGGGGCAACGGTGTCGTGCTGGTGTTAGGTCGGAAGGCGAGTCACAAGAAGGTTTTGGCGAGACTTGGAATCGTGCTGAGCCACGAATTATTTCACCTTTGGGTGCCAAACTCATTGAAGCTCGCCGGCGACTACGATTGGTTTTTTGAAGGCTTTACGCTGTATCAGGCTTTGCGCACGGACTTTCGGCTTGGACTAATTTCTTTCGAAGACTACCTCGACACGCTCGCGCGTGTTTATGATTCGTATTTGGCTTCGGCAGACGGCGATAGATTGTCGCTGATTGAAGCATCGGAGCGTCGTTGGACGTCGTCGTCTTCGGTGGTCTACGAAAAGGGGATGCTGGTGGCTTTTCTCTACGACCTGACGCTGCGGAGTCTAAAGAATTGTGAGGCTTCGCTCGACGATGTTTACGCAGATCTTTTTCGGGCATCCGCTACAGGACAGGGAAACGCGAACGAGACTATAATTAAGGTCCTGAACGAGCGTCTGGGATTGAATTCGTTCGCTAAGGATTACATTGAAAGTGCTGGTAAGATCAGTCTGGATGCAACGCTGTCGACATACGGAATTCAGTTGCAGCGTGGAACTCCGGGCGTGAGTCCAATGAAGTTAGTTGTAAGTCGTGAACTTAATACAACGCAGCGCAGACTTCTGGGCTGCATAGGTTATCGAAGGTAGTTGGCATCAACTCAGCTTCCGTCAAGAAAGTTAATAATGGCTATTACGAAAAGCAATCCTATATACAAGTGTCTGTTAATCCTGGTGGCTTTGACTTTAATCCAGGGCTGCAAAACGCTGGCAAAGCAAAGCGACACGGGGGTGGTAGTTTCACGTAGAGCTCAGATCAGGAGTTCGACGGCTGTAGTTGCGGCTGATCTATTGGAAGTAAATCGTGGCGATGCGATTGATATTTTGGACTTCCAGGACGTACAGGATCCCACAGATAATTCCAAGAAAGAGCGCTGGCTGCGCGTGCAGGCACATGATGAAGACAGCACTGAAGGATGGATCGAATCGCGGAACGTGATGCCCGATGAAGTTCTTCAAGCCTCTAAGAAACTCGCGGAAGAAGATAAGGGCACGCCGGCACAGGCGACGGGCCAGCTTCGTGCGAGTTCAAACCTGCGACTCAGTCCTGATCGCGCCGGCAATGAAAACATAATGATGCGGCTGGACAGCGGCTCGAGCTTCGAAATAGTCGGTTGGAAGCGAGTTGAAAAACCAAAATCATCGGAAGCGATCGAGAGCGACGTGGCGCCGAAAGCTGGCAGCGCGCAGCCGGGAACTAGTCGCGGAGACAAAAACAATCCCGACGAGAATGAACCGGAGGAAACTAACGAGGTCTGGTACAAAGTTCGTTTGCCCTCGTTGACTTCACCGGCTCCTGCAGGTTGGATTTATGGGAAGCAGGTTGAACTGACTGTGCCGAGCGACATAATTTTTTATCGCACCGGGCGAGAGTTTGTGGCGTGGCAGAGGCTGGATGGTGACTCACCAACTGAGGCGGACGGTTCTAAGGGCAAGGATGCAGCAAAGGAAGCGAAACCGGGAAGCTGGGTGATTCTGGAAAAAAGCAGTTCCAATCAACCACACATTATCGGTGAACCTGATTTCGATCGCGTCTACGTACTCGGCTACGACAAGCGCGATCAGGAACACTACACAGCTTATCGCAGTCCCGACTTGAAAGGGTTCCTGCCGTGCCGCGTAGA
>DASYMB010000045.1:0-7839 GCA_036009285.1 Pyrinomonadaceae bacterium
TTCCCTGGTCAGCAAACGCTAATAAAAATCCATTGCTCCCGGAGAACCGACCCTCACTACTCACGCGCAGTTGAAACCTCACGCAGTCTCCGTTCGAGGTATCTGCGTTCGCTTTCATTTGTCACCAACGCGAGGGCTCGCTCGTAACTCTGCGCAGCCTGCTCGTTCAATCCCACTCGCCGCAACAGATCGGCACGCGCCGCGTGCAGCAAGTGGTAGCCGTCGAGATCTCCCGACGACGCCAACGCATCGATGAGCTCGAGCGCCGGCCGTGGGCCGTTTAGCATCGCCACGGCCACCGCCCGGTTCAACGAAACGATAGGAGAGGGCTGCAGTCGTTCCAGCAGATCGTATAGCCGAACAATCTGAGACCAGTCTGTATCTTCGGCCCGCGCTGCTCGGCAATGCACGGCGGCGATAGCCGCTTGCAGCGCGAAAGGACCTGGTCCATCGCCGGAGCGTGCGCGCAGCGCCAAGTCTCCGGCGCGAAACGCTTCGTTGATTAGCGGCAGCGCCTCGGCAATCTGCTCGTGGTCCCAGCGGCTGCGATCCTGCTCTTCGAGAACTACGATATCGCCGGCCTCATCCTGACGAGCATCGCGCCGCGAATCGTGAAGCAGCATCAACGCCAGCAGAGCGGTTGCTTCCGCCGGAGGCTGCGGCTCCATCAATGCTCTCACCAGGCGCGCAAGTCGTATCGCCTCGGCGCATAGATCCTTTCTCATCAGCGGCTCTCCTCGAGTGGCCGCGTAACCTTCGCTGAAGATGAGATAGATAACTGTCAGCACCGCATCAAGCCGTTCCGGCATTTCGTTCGTTTCCGGCACTCGATACGGAATGCCCGCATCGCGAATTTTGCGTTTCGCTCGCACCAGGCGTTGGGCCATCGTTGCCGCAGGCACCAGGAACGCGCGTGCAATCTCGTCTGTCTCCAGGCCGCCAAGCGTGCGCAGCGTCAACGCAACTTGTGCCTCGAGAGCCAGTGCAGGGTGGCAGCAGGTGAAGATCAGTCGCAGCCGGTCGTCAGGAATCTCGCTCGTGTAGTAATCCGGTTCTTCGACTGTGCGCATTAATCCGGACGCGGCATACGATTCAACTTTCTCCTGGAAGCGCGTCTGGCGCCGGATGCGGTCAATGGCTTTGTGGCGAGCGGTCTGGATGATCCATGCGGGCGGAGAATCAGGAACGCCGGAGTCAGGCCACTGATCAACCGCCGCGGCGAAGGCTTCCTGCGCGGCTTCTTCCGCGAGGTCGAAATCGCCGAAGGATCGAATCAGGGTCGCGACAATACGGCCCCAATCGGAGTTATAGACCTCCTGGACAGCCGCGTTAACGTTTGGGAACATCGCTCATGTTAAATAATTTTCCGGCGAAGTGTCGATCCGGCCACTCGCTGTTCGACTTAATAACGAAGGCGGTCAGATCTGACGACTCAGTAAAGTAAGGGGTTTAATTTTACTCTGCGCAACCTACGTGTCTCTGTGTCTCCGTGGTAGATGTTTTACTGGCGCTGGCTTACCACGGAGACACAGAGACACCGAGGTTGCACAGAGAATAGTGAAAATTCGGCCGCCGGATTGAAGGGACTCCCATGAAAAAAGTAACTACATCCGGGAAGACCAGCGCGGTGGCGCAGACTGTAGACGACTATCTCGCAGCGCTTCCGGAGCCGGCGCGCGCCACGCTTGAAAGACTTCGCAAAGCAGTTAAGGCCGCTGCACCCCAGGCTACGGAAGTGATCAGTTACCAGATGCCGATGTACAAACTCCACGGAATGCTGGTGGGCTTCGCCGCGTTCAAGGACCACTGCAGTTTCTTCCCCGGCTCAAACCCGATAGCCGCACACAAGGATGAGCTGAAGGCGTATAAGACATCCAAGGGCACAATTCGCTTCCCGATCGATAAGCCACTGCCGGCCGCGCTCGTGAAGAAACTCGTCAGGACGCGCATCGCTGAGAACGAGAAGCGCGCGGCTGAAAAGGAGAAGCAGCGATGAAGCTGATCGATTCACTGGTTCGGGAGTTTAATAACGAAGCGCAGACGACGCGCAAGCATTTCGAACGGCTGCCCGGCGACAAGCTCGACTGGCGGCCACACGAGAAGTCGTTCACTGCCGGCGGGCTGGCATCGCACATCGTCGAATGTATCAGTTGGGCCGATTCGATATTTCGGAGTGATGAATTTGACTTCGACCCTGCCACCTACAAGCGCTACCAGGCCACCTCCGCGGGCGATTTGCTTAAGACCTTCGACGACAGAGTCCGAAGCGGCAAGGAAGTGTTGGAGAGTGTCGATGAGGAGATCGTCATGCAGCCATGGCGTCTGAAAATGATGGGCCGGCTGATGTTTGAGAAGCCCAGGGCGGACGCGTTTCGGGACTTCACTTTGAGCCATCTGATCCATCACCGCGGACAGTTTTCGGTTTACCTGCGACTGCTCGACATTCCCGTCCCTGGTTCCTACGGTCCGAGCGCTGACGAACAGGTACAGCAGACAAACACTAAGCAACAATAAACCGACAACCAAAGGACCGCGCATGAAAATTTTGAAAGTATCGGAGCTATCCTGGTGGGATTCATCTTTATCGTTGTCTCGCACACCGCGACCGATTTCGTGTTGGAAAGGATCGGAATTTTCCCGCCCCCGGAACAAGGATTTAACGTTACCTGGATGGTTGTGACCGCGACTATCTACCGCTCAGTTTACACGGTAATAGGCGGTTACATCACCGCCGCTTTAGCTCCGGACCCGCGAATGCGTTATGTAATGATTCTCGGATTCATCGGGCTGGCGCTGGGCACCATCGCTGCAATAGTCACCATACCAATGCACCTGGGACCAGCCTGGTATCCGATCGCGCTGGCTGTGCTGGCGCTGCCTTGTGTGTGGCTGGGAGGAAAGTTGCGAACCAGAAACTAATAGGTCATCGGACCTGAGCGCAACGCGGCTTGTTGATAGGTAGGGAGGAGAGAATGAACGGACACTTCTATTTCGAGATACAGGCGGATGACCCCGCGCGAGCGGTTGCTCTTTACAAAGGAGTCTTCGGTTGGAAGTTTGAACAAGTTGACGGACTGCCGGTTGATTATTGGAGAATAGAAACCGGTGGTGCGCGAGGTGGTTTACTCAAACGTCCAGCACCATCCCCGCCAGCCGGGTATGGGACGAATGCGTTTGTGGTTTCCATAGAGGTGGAGAACTTTGACGAGACCGCGCAAAAAATAGTTAACCATGGTGGGCAAGTTGCTCTGCCAAAATTTGCGGTTCCGGGTGTGTGCTGGCAGGGATATTTCATCGACACCGAAGGCAATACGTTTGGTCTGTTCCAGGTTGATGAGACAGCAAAGTAATTACTCGATTGGGAGTCTCTCAGTCCGCACCGCGGACGATTGATGGTAGCCCAGCGATTCATCGCTGGGACAATGGAGTTTCTCGACAGAGTCCGTGAAACGGACGGCTGAAAGAGTTGATATTTGTAGCTACCATCAGCCGTCCGTTTCACGGACTAGATTTCTTCGCTACAAACCCAGCAGTGAACTGCTGGGCTAGTATCAGTCGTCCGCACAGCGGACTGAGAGACAGTCTGCGCGTAAAGATTTTTTTCAAAATCGATCGGAACGTGTCGATCTCGCTTGCTTTCGTTCGACTTGTAAGCAGAGCCCGGGCGCAAAGGGGCGAAACACCCGCGGGCCGTAGCTCGGAGGACAACCAACTGAAAGGACAATTTACATGCAAAAGATAACTCCGTTCTTGTGGTACGACGACAAAGCTGAAGAGGCCGCGAACTTTTATGTATCGCTATTCAAGAATTCGAGGATTGGTGAGGTGGCGCGGTATGACGAAGCCGGAGCAAAGGCAGCCGGCAGACCAAGCGGCTCGGTGATGGTCATTGAATTCGAACTGGAAGGACAAAAATTCGTAGCCTTAAACGGCGGGCCTCACTTCAAGTTTACGGAAGCTATATCGTTCGTCGTGAACTGCGAAACGCAGCAAGAGGTAGACGAATTCTGGGAGAAACTCTCCGAGGGTGGTGAAGAGAGTCAATGCGGCTGGCTCAAAGACAAGTATGGCCTGTCGTGGCAAATCACGCCGACAGTTTTGACGGAGATGTTGAAAGACAAAGATCCGGCCAAATCAAAACGAGTCATGGAAGCGATGCTGCAAATGAAAAAGATTGACATACCGACTTTGAAGCGGGCGTATGAGGGATAATAATCCGGCACCGCCCTCAAAAGCCGGCGATTCAGCGCGGATTTCATATCTCATCGTTTAGAGAGGGCACTTGTGCCCCGGCGCCGGCGGACAAGTCCGCTTTCTAAACGAAACGCGTTTAGGTTGTTAGATGGCTCTCCATAGATGGAGGTGGACACATGAAATACATGATGCTGGTTTATCTCGATGAGCAGGCCATGAGCGAGAGCGAGCGAGAGTATTGTTACGTTAAGTCTGCCGAACTCACGCAACAGCTCAACTCGAGTGGGCAGTATCTCGACGCGAGCCCGCTACATCCTATTTCGACGGCGACCAGCGTTCGGGTGCGGGAGGGCAAACGGCTCGTGACTGACGGTCCTTTTGCGGAGACGCGTGAACAACTCGGCGGTTACTACTTGATCGACGCGGTGGATCTCGACGAGGCAATCCGGATCGCCGAGAGGATTCCACCGGTACAATTTGGTACCGTCGAAATTAGGCCGGTAATGGAAATCGCGGGCCTGCCGGCGGACTAGTGCAAGGTGGCACTTATGAAATACATCCTCCTCATTCATCATGACGAGCTCCTGGACGAGGACGAGCGACGCCAACTGCTGGAAGAATCTGTGCAGCTCGCTAATCAGCTTCACCAGAAGCAACAGTATCTTGACGCTGCGCCGCTTCAGCCAACCACGGCGACAACGTGCGTAAGAGTCCGCGAGGGAAATCGCATTGTGACCGATGGTCCATTCGCGGAGACCCGCGAACAGCTTGGTGGCTATTTCCTGATCGACGCCCAGGATCTCGAAGAAGCGATCGACATCGCTGCCAGTATTCCCGGTGGGCGAATCGGAACGGTGGAAGTCAGGCCGGTTCAAGCAGTCGAGGGCCTGCCGGCGGACTGGTTTCGTCTCCGACAAAAACTTTGAAAGGGAAAAACGGTAGCTGGAACATGGAAAATAATAACCAACCCACTCTTGCAAACGGCAAGATCTGCTACCTCGAGATGCCGGCAATCGACATCAACACCTCGGCATCTTTTTACAAAGAAGTTTTCGGTTGGCAGGTAAGACAGCGCGGTGACGGCAGTACCGCTTTTGACGACGCGGTGGGCCAGGTGAGTGGCACGTGGGTGCCTGGCCGGAGAGCAGCGACGGAGCCCGGCCTGTTGATCTACATCATGGTCGACAGCGTCGCTGACACGATCGAGACGATCGTTGCAAACGGCGGCAAAATCGTGCAACCAATTGGAATGGACGCACCAGAAATTACCGCGCGATTTAGTGATCCGGCGGGAAACATCATTGGGCTCTATCAACAACCGGCGTAAGACAGATGGTTCAACTCTTTGGAGTGCGCTGACCAGTCAGCGCTTTGGTCGGCTGCGACCTGTCGCGGCCATGGTTCGGTTGAAGTCTAACGCACGACTGCGCCGTCAAGCCGGCGAAGGCTAAAGCGGTAACAGGTCACCGTACTCCAAAAAAACCAGGGAGGAAGAACTCAATGCAGTCGGAAATTCAAACTGTTCCCGTCTCGAAGAAGAAGCACTGGACCGGACGCATCATCAGCGCTCTGCCGATTCTTTTCCTGCTCGTGGACGGTGTCATGAAATTGGTGAAGCCGCGTATTGTCGTGGAGACAACGGTTCAGATGGGATATCCCGCGAGTGTTATTCTCCCGCTTGGAATCGTGCTGCTTATCTCGACGGTCCTTTATCTAATTCCGCGCACAGCGATTCTTGGCGCGATCCTGTTGACCGGTTATTTGGGCGGCGCAGTCGCAACGCACGTGCGCATAGGCGCGGGTTGGTTTCCAGTGTTGTTCCCGGTGATTATAGGCGTGCTGCTCTGGCTTGGGCTTTACTTGCGCGACGAGCGGCTGCGCGCGCTGGTTCCCTTGCGAACTAACTAATGAATACTTTTACTAATCGATACGAGGAGACTAACCATGACTTACATACTCTGGATTATTCAGGTGCTGCTTGCCTTACTTTTTCTGTTTGCCGGTGGCACAAAACTGGTACTTCCGCTCGACGTGATGAAGTCGATGGGTTCGCCCAATCAGATAGTGCTGCCGGGCCTGCTCATTCGATTCCTCGGCGTAGTGGAAGTGCTCGGCGCGCTCGGGCTGATTCTTCCCGCACTGCTGCGCATTAAGCCGGGCCTGACACCGCTGGCCGCCGCCTGTTTGGCGGTCATCATGATCGGAGCCGTAGCGCTCACTATCGCAGGCGACGGCGTCGGCGCCGCGATTGTTCCTTTCGTCGTCGGATTGCTTTGTGCTTTCGTGGCCTACGGTCGCTCGCGACTGGCGCCGATCAGCGGACGCTAAGCATTTCTGGAGTGCGGCGACCTGGCGCCGCTTCGGCCCGCGGCGGCTTGACCCCGCGACGGTGTCGATTAATTTTTCTGCGTTAGCTGCGACAGGTCGCAGGAGACGAAAGCGCTGACTGGTCAGCGCACTCCAAACACGCGAATGCATTTCGCAATCGCTAATCACTACTAACCAGGGAGCAAAACTATGCAATTAAATCCAATGTTAACTTTCAACGGCGAATGCGAGACGGCCTTCAAGTTCTACGAGCAATGTCTTGGCGGCAAGATTCAAACAATGATGACGTGGGGTGATTCGCCGATGGCTGAACAAGTGCCCGCAGAATGGCGCGATAGAATCATTCACGCCAGCCTCAGGGTGGGAGAGGAAGCGCTGTTGGGTGGAGACGCTCCGCCTGATCGTTATGAAACACCACGAGGCCTTTCAGTAACGATCCAGCTAAAGGACCTGGCGGAAGCTGAACGCGTCTTTAATGCCCTGGCGGAAAACGGCACGGTCCACATGCCGCTTCAAAAGACTTTCTGGTCCGCCGGCTTCGGCATGTGCGTCGATCGGTTCGGCATACCCTGGATGGTCAACTGCGAACAAGCTCCGTAATGGTCCGTTTCCAATTGCTTAATTTCAGGGAGGTTTTATGCGATACGTTGATGCTTTTATTTTACCCGTCCCCAAGGGACGATTGCAGGACTACCGCGCGCTGGCCCGCAAGGCGGAAAAGGTCTGGAAGGAGCACGGCGCCCTCCAATACGTCGAGGCGGTCGCGGACGACCTCGATGTGAAGTTCGGCCTTCCCTTCACCAAAACCGGCAAGTTCAAGCCTGGCGAAACGGTGGTGGTCTCGTTTATTGTTTTCAAGTCGCGCGCGGATCGTGATCGCGTCAACGCGAAAGTCATGAACGACCCGCGCATTGCGAACATGATGAAAAAGGGACCGATGCCCTTCGACGTCAAGCGAATGGTTTACGGCGGTTTCAAAATGCTGGTCGACGCTTAGTCGAAACGTTCAACGAGCCTCCTTGGAGGCTCGTTTGAACTGACTGACGTCTGGAGATTTTCCATACCTCATTTCTCATTTTTCATTTGGTTATCGCCGGACTAGTACCTTCCACGGTTTGCTCTTAAGTGAAACTGCCAAATGAAAAATGACATATGGAAAATTTCCTCGGTTTGGCTCGTAACGGAATACTTGATTCAACCTTCCTGTCTTTTGTACCCTTCAGCCACACGCTTTCGAGTACTCCGTCGCACGTTCACATCTTTTCGTCGAGGATCAATCATGGAAGAAGCCGCACGCTCGCCGCTGGTCGCCTGGGA
>DASYMB010000046.1:0-10373 GCA_036009285.1 Pyrinomonadaceae bacterium
CAGCTTCCTTTTCCTTTTCAAGCACACGAGCGCCGGCACCCAATGCACCGCCGAGTATTCCACCGATCGCCGCGCCTTTGCCACCGCCGGCGATCGCGCCGATTATTGCTCCCCCTGCGGCCCCGCCACCGATGAATACCACGTCGCGTTTCTGATTGCTCGTGCCTTTGACTGTGCCTTCGTTGTCGGCATTTACATTATCAGCTTGCAGCGTGGTCAACGATCCGTTGATCGTGTAACGAGCTCCATTCGGAAGTTCGAGCGAGTCGAAGCCCACGGTGATGTTGCCCGGTTTCCGCTTCTGCGCGCGGTTCACCAGAGTCACACGGCCCCAAACTTTGCTGCCCACCGGAATGACTTCCACACCGCCTCCCGCATAGACGGGTTCTACTACGTTTGCTGAAAAGCGATCGCCGACGCGCGCAGTGGCGGAATTGAGTGCGTCGTTGAGACGAACGCGCATCACTGTGTCGGCCGGGACCGTGTAATACTGGATCGGCGGGGGTGGCGGCGGGGTAACAGTACGCGTGACAGCACGCCTGCCCCTGCGCGCTCTTCGCCGGCCTTGAGCGGAAACTTCGAATACACTACCCACTACGATCACCAAAACAAAAAAGCAGATCAATCGCTGAACCAACTTGTTATCGAGCTTCGTCATCGTCTAACCCTCCTGTTGCGACCAGTCTGTCGCGCTAAACTGTCATTTACTTTTGTCACCCGCTCCTTCACGTAGCGGCAAATTATTCAACCTGCTTACTGGGTTTAGGTCACCCAACTTGGCCTTCAATCTTTCATTTACAACTTTGGGGTTGGCCTTGCCTTTCGACGCCTTCATCACCTGGCCCACGAAGAAGCCAAATAGAGTTTCCTTGCCGGCGCGATATTGCTCAAGCTGCTGTGGGCTCGCGGCGATCACTCCGTCGATAATGCTATCGATCTCAACGGTATCGCTTACCTGGACCAGGCCCTGCTCCTCAATAATCGTCGCGGCTGACTTGCCGGATTGGAACATCTCGACAAGCACATCTTTCCCCTGTTTGCCGCTGATCTTTCCGTCTTCAATAAGACGCACCAGCGCGCCCAGGTCTTCCGCCGAGACCGCCGAGGAGCTAGCCAACGCGCCCGCGCTCTCGAGTTCGCGCAGCAATTCCGAGCGGATCCAATTGCCCGCCGCCCGCGGATTCTCCGAAACTTCCGCGGCTTTCTCGTAGTAGTCGGCCAGCGAACGCTCCGATGTCAGTTGCGAGGCATCGCTAAACGAAAGGCCATATTGCTCAATGAACCGGCGCCGCCTGGCCTCCGGCAACTCCGGCATCGCGGCGCGCGTGCGCTCGATAAATTCATCTGAAACAACCAGGGGCGGAAGATCAGGTTCGGGAAAATAGCGATAGTCATGCGCCTCCTCCTTGGAACGCATCACGCGAGTTTCGCCCGCGCGTTCATCCCAGAGCCGCGTTTCCTGTTGCAACCGTCCGCCTGACTCGAGCACGCTAATTTGCCGGCTGATCTCAAACTCAATCGCGCGCTGCATAAAGCGGACTGAGTTCAGGTTTTTCAATTCCACCTTGGTGCCAAACTTGTCGTCTCCAATTCGCCGCACTGAAACGTTCGCTTCACAACGAAGATTTCCCTTCTCCATATCAGCCTCGGAAGCTCCCACCCATTGCAAAGCTCGCCGTACGTGATTGACATAGTCGTAGGCTTCCCAGGACGAACGAAAATCCGGCTCAGTAACAATTTCGGCGAGCGGCGTGCCGGCGCGATTCAGATCGATATAGGAGTAACGGTCCACATCCGGCAATCCTTCATGAACGTTTTTGCCGGCGTCTTCCTCGAGGTGCAGGCGGGTGATCCCTACTTTTTTCACGCGCCATTCGATCGGGTGGCCGGCTTCGTCTCGCTCTGCGGTCATGATTTCGAGGTCGCCGTTAGCCGAAAATGGTTTATCGAATTGCGAGATCTGATAACCCTTAGGCAAGTCAGGATAAAAATAATTCTTGCGGGAAAAAATAGATTTGTTGTTGATGTGTAGGCCAAGCGACAGCGCGGCGCGGGCGCCCAGCTCAACAGCACGGCGATTGAGCACGGGCAGCGCGCCGGGCAACCCAAGACAGACGGGACACGTGTTCGCGTTAGGCTCGTCGCCGAATCGCGTCGAGCAGCCGCAAAAGATTTTTGATTCAGTGCTCAGTTGAGCGTGAATCTCCAACCCGATAATTGTTTCCCAGCCGTTAGTCATAATCTTAGATTTTTCCCAACGTCGTTATTTGTTAGTTCGGGGCAAGCGCACGTCGTCGCCGCTATTCGCCACCAAACACCAGGACGTAGCCATTCGGATCGCGCACTTCGAACTCCCAGTCACCGTAAGGTTGGCGCTTGATAGCCGTCTGGACGAATGCCGCACCGCGTACAGCGTCGTAAAGCTGATGCACTCCACCCATCCGGATGTATGCGTCCCACAGTCCTTCCGGACGTCTGGCCGACAGATTCGGCTTCTCGTAGCCAGGCAAAGAGAGCAGCATGATTTCCGCCGCGTCACGCTGTAAGCTCGCATAGGCGAAGGGCTCCTGCTTTGGAAAAGTTCCTGTGGTGCGGAAACCGAGATGCTCTGCGTACCAGCGCGCGGTGCCGGCGACATCGGGCACCATGAAGGTAGGTACCGCAGCCTTGATCTGGATGTCTGCCTGGACGGCAGTTGAAGTGTTAGTCAAGGAAGTCGTCTCCTATACAATGTCGTGTTTAGTCACCTATATAACTAGCCAATTTCAGACTGCGCCCGAGGCCCGGTCGCTACCGCAAACCGGTTCTGACAAGTCTTCAGGGTCTGAGCCATCCGGGAGGCGCGCCGGCGCGCCTCGCCTCATCTTCGAGTTCTCGCCATCTGGCGTTTAATCCGGCGCGGGCCGCAGCCAGTTCGTTGAATTCGGTGATCAACGCGCTACGTTCGTAAGAATAGTCATAGCCCTGAACAGTAGACCCAAAAACGGCAACGTTCGGGAAAAACGGAAAGCTGCCAACGACTCCTCCTGATCCAACGCGCCTCGCATGATGGATGGTTCCCGGATTAGGAAACACTTGCGCCCGGGTCGCACCGCTACCGAAACCAACGCGCGCCGTAACTCTTGAATCGCCGTGGGGCGCTATGAAAATATTCGGTCGGTGCGTCCCGCTCCCGGGGAGACCAGCGCGGCCACCAAAATTCCCAAACTGCCTGCGACCAAAATTTCCAAACGGCACACCTCGCGTGATCGAGTTAAATGAAACACTGGACCATCCGCCCGCTAGCGTGGCTGGTCCTTCATCAAGTCGGGCGCGTATATAAGTGATCTCAGCATCCAGCGCCGCCATTTCGGTTCTCAACGTTGCCGCTCGTTCGCGCCAGTAATTTTCCGACTCGCGTTGAGCAACGCGCTTTTGTTCCAACTCCATTCCAATCAGCTCGGATTCAGCGAGCGCTTGCTTCCGTGACTCTTCTACCGAAGGCAGGCCAAGCTGTTTTCGTCTACTCTCATAAGCCAACTCGCTGTCGCGCCGGCGGCGCATCGAAGATTCCAGATCACGATTGGTTATGGTTCGCTTCGCCGGACTCGTTTGCGTCGCGTTCATTAGTTGGTGGGTGCGATTCTCGCTTTTTGATTCAGTCGTGCCCGATTGAATGCGGCGGGTAAAACTTCCAGGCAGTTCGTTATTGGCTTTCTCAGTTGCCGGAACATTGATCGCGGCCACCGCCATGGTGATCTGAACGCCAGGCGAAACCTCGTAAGTCAAAGTTGATGCAGTCACGATGAAGCGCGCTGGGATTTCCACGCGACGCCCGCCATGCATAACGATGGTGTAGGCGTTGACGGTCAGCGCTAAAACAAACATGACTGCGATAACAAGCGCAGTCCGGTTTGCCGTGCGCTTCAATAGATTAGGTACGTGCATAGCTCTACGTCCTTCTACATTTGGATCTATTATTATCCTGGGGGAATCCGCTAAGAGTATAACACCAGGGGAAAACCGCTGCTCCTCTGCACGGGGCCGCAGCTCCATCGGTTTCCTGTCTCAAAAACCTTTGCAAACGCCGGAGAGTTTGATATACATCGCTTTCCATTCGGACTTTTCCTTTGCTATTTAATGCGGACGCGTACTCGCGGCGACCGCGCGGTTGTCAAACTTCTTAGAGGAGATAAGCACAAATCATGGCCAAGACTGTTTGCAAGCTTCTAGGCGTCGTTTTCCTGATTGTTGGAATCTGTGGATTTTTGAAGCCCGACTTACTCGGCGCCCACCTGACACCGCCGCACAATCTCGTCCACCTCGTCTCCGGCGCAATTGCGCTCTACTTTGGTTTTGCCGGTTCATTGTCCGGGGCGAAGAGCTTCTGCCTGGTTTTTGGCATCGTCTATCTGGCGTTGGGATTTCTGGGGCAGTTTGTTCTGGGTGATCCCGCGATGGATAGAATGTGGCACGTCGGTCCGTTGGTGTTGGCCAGAATGGACCACTTCATTCACATTCTGCTCGGCGTCATTTTCCTGGCCGGTGGACTGTTGACGAAGAAGCCGTAACCGTCACGCGTTTGGCTGGGCTAAAGTTTCAGGTTGCATGGACTGGCTCGATAAGTAGCGCAATTGCGCCCAAGAGCCTTTAACCTTGCAACCTGAATTTTTTCTGCTCGATGTCCGTTTGAAATCTCAGGTCTCGATTTGGGGAGTGTGATTTGAATTAAACTTCCTGCGTCCTCTATGTTCTCTGTGTCGCTGTGGTGAATCTTTGAACAAACGTCTACCACAGAGACGCAGAGAAGACGGAGTTTGCACAGTGAAACCTGAAATCAAATCTGAGATTTGAAAAACTAAAACTTGAGAGTGACCCCGCCTCGGCCCACTATCCCAGGCGCAAGGAACCCATTCTCGTAGTACCGCTGGTTGAAAATGTTATCTGCTCCCACAAACAGCACCATCGTCGTTCCCTCAGCAACACGCCTCTCGTAACTGCCGAACAGATCCGCTTTTGTGTAGCCGCTGAAAGTCAGCTCCGCGGTGCGAAATGGAAAATCATTCTCAAAGATCGGCGCCACATAAGCGCCGGTCCGGTTGAGATCAAAATTAAACGCAAACGAGCGATAGCGCTGGTTCAGGTTGAAACCAAACAGGTGTTTGGGAACCACATATTCCGGCTGCAGTCCGCGCGAAGGTACGGAACGGTCACTATTGGTGTAAGTGTAAGACGCGCGTAATTCTGTCCCACGCCAGGGCGCCGCTTCTACAAAATTCTCTATCCCTCTCGATAACCCACCTGGCCGATTTACATAGCCGCTAAAACGACCGAGCCCGAGCGGGTCGACGACAAAGGACGATTGAAAATCAATCACCCGCTGCAGCCGCGTATAGAAGTAGGTAACACCGAGCAGCACCCGATCGTGCGCCAGCCGTTGATCGACCCCGCCATCAACGCTAATCGATTGCTCCGCTCGCAAGGTCGGATCGCCAAACCTTCGCAACCCAACCCTCTGAAACGTTCCGGTCCCGAACCTCTCAAAGAGCGATGCAGCGCGAAAACCGTTTCCTATGTGAGCTCGCAGCTTTGTATTCGTCGAACGAATCAGGTAGGCGATTGAACCATCACCCGTGATCGACTTCTCGGCGTTCACGCCGCTCAAAATTCCCGGACGATCGGCGGCACTGATGCGAAAAAATTGTCCCCGAATTCCCAACGACAGTTGTAGGCGATCGTCATAAAAGGAAAGTTGATCCTGGCCGAATACCGCAAAGGTACGTTGCCTGTCGGTAGTGTTGTTGAAGGCACTGAACGACGGGATCGCCTGCTGAAACAGCGACTCCCGCTCAATCTCGAATCCTAAGGTAGCCAGATTTGATCGCGCGAAGGTTGCGTTCAGGCGCGCGTCAAACGTGTCGATTGCTCCGTTATTTACGTTGCTGAATTCGAAATCACCGAAGGGATAAAAAGCGGCAAACCGCGGATCGATCCTGCTGCCATTGTAATTCCGTCGGTGACTGGAGACGCGCTGATACGCGAGCGAGTAAGAAAGCCGGTCGCTGATTTGTTGCGATAGTCTGACTGAGCCAACCAGCAAACGATGCCGCCGGCCTTGATCGGGATTATTGAAATCAGGCTGAAAACTAACGCCGGCAACGGCTCGCGGAAACGGCTGGCCAACGGCGAAGGCTCCGGGTAAAGCGAAAGGGCTATCGTTGAGGCGCGCGTTTGAGATTGTGCCGTAAAGATTCACCGCGATCGTTACCGATGAAGTAGGCGCAAATAAAAACCTGCCGCTGCCGGCCGAGTTTCCATACTGGTCCTGGCCGTCCACGCCGCGGCGCACGTCGAGGCGGTTCACGCCGAGGGTAAAGCTCACGCGTTCCCCGCCTCGCGCTACTTTGAAACGCTCGCGAAATGTTCTGAGCCCGCCACCCTCCGCGCCGACTTCAAAATGCAGACCAGCCGCGGCGGTTTCAGGTGCGATGTTTATGACTCCACCGATCGCGTTTGTGCCATAGATCGAAGAACCAGCGCCTCGCAGGATCTCGATGCGATCAGCCGCAACCGGAATGAGATCCGCGGTCAGGGATACTCCCGAGCCCCAAATATCCGACGCGTCGCGGACCCGCAGGCCGTCCAGCAGAATCGCTGTGTCGAAGGTTCGCTGTCCGCGAAGGCGTATGGTTGTTAACGCTCCGGGAGAGCCTTGTTGCTGCACGCGAACACCCGGTATTCCGCGCAAAGCTTCCGGCAGGTTTAACTCATGCTTCGATTCGATCTGGGGCGCTTCGAGAATGGAAACGACTTTTGAAACTTCATCCTCGCGCTGGGCTGTGCCGGTAGCTGTTATCACCACGCTCTCATTGATCGCAGCGATCTTCAGGTGTAAGTCGATGCTTTCGGTCTTGCCTTTCTCCAGACGAATCTCCGAGGAGGTTGTATCAGCAAAACCGTTTGCCTTGACTTCGATCAAATATTCGCCCGGCTGCAAGTTATTGAATTCAAACTTTCCGTTCTGATCTGATTTAGTTGAGACCAGACTTCCGATGCGAGAGCGCAGACGTACTTCGGCGCCCGGCACCTTCGCTCCCAGTTCATCGCTGATCGTTCCCTGGAGTGAGGCAGTATTCTGCGCAAACATAGTTACGGGGAAAAGGAACAAAACCAAAATCACACTGAGAACCGATGCTCGACTCATTACATTTGTTCTCGTATGCACAAATTTTTCTCTTTTCATCTTTAGCTTCTCCTGCCCGACGCAGTGCGAGCTGAAACTGACGCGGCCGGGAGGTTTCCTGACTTGCGGTTGTGATCCCTGAACAGAATCGCCTTTGCCCTTCGCCTTCCCAGATGGGTTGGTCCCGTCCAGTGGCTTACGAAAAGCATTGTGACCGCTTACAGTTGCGCGGGCAGTGGCGGCATTTCACCGTCTTCCCTCGCCAGCCGTTCATGGTTAACAACTTGTCAGAACCGCCTGCGTGAGCGGGTGGCTTATATTTGGGCCACGACTAACCAGGTTGGCTAAATCCCAAGCCACCCGCTCGCGCAGGTGGTTCTGACAACTTCACCGGAGCGCTTCGTGCACCGGCGTTATTCTTGGCACTCCCGTTATTGGGTGTGCGTCTACCAACACTCTTACGTCAAATACTTTCTTGAGTAGCTCCGGAGTCAAGACTTCGTCTGGCCTGCCAAACGCGATGCTCTTTCCGTCTTTCATCAACAACACATGATCTGCAAACTCCGCGGCAAGATTAATATCGTGCGTGACCACCAGCGCCGAAGTTCCACTCGTGTCACAGCGTTTCCTTACCAACGCGAGGATGGTTGCTTGATGGGCCAGGTCGAGATTCGCGGTCGGTTCGTCAAGCAGGAGGACACCCGCCTCTGTCGCCAGGGCGCGCGCCAACACCGCCCGCTGACGTTCACCGCCGGACAGCTCGTTCATTCGTCGACTGCTTAGCTCCTCCAGTTGTGTTTCCCCGAGCACCGCACGCGCCACTTCGACGTCGTGCGAAGTTTCCCAGCCCCAGCCCGCAGTCATGGCCCAGGCATATCGTCCACCTAAAACAAACTCGAAGACCGTAACCGGAAAACGCAGGTCGGCTTCCTGCGCAACCACCGCGATACGCTTCGCTAGCGCGCGCCGTGAGTAAGAATCGAGCGGACGAGCATCAAGCGTGATTCGGCCGGCAGCCGGCGACAGCGCGCCGTTTAGCGTGCGAAGCATGGTGGATTTGCCGGCGCCATTCGGTCCAATGATCGCCGTTACCTCGGACGGTTTCAGCGTAAGCGAAACGGCTGACACAGCCAGCCGCGAACCGTATTTCACCGTGATGTCGTGTGCTTCAAGCATTGGATTTAGCCAGACAACTTCAGTTTGTCGGCGATTTCGTTTGGAGTGCGGTGACCTGTCACCGCTTTGGTCTTCGGCGGCTTGCCGCCACAGCGTTTCCCTGGATTCCAGAAAAACACAGCCGCGACAGGTCGTGGGTGAGCAAAGCGCTGACTGGTCAGCGCACTCCAAAGAGTTGTCAACCTGCGTTAACGGCGTCTCAGTAAATAAACGAACAGCGGCGCGCCGATGAGCGCGGTAATAGCGCCGACCGGCAGCTCGCGAGGAGCGATCACGCTGCGCGCTATCGTGTCGGCAACGACCACAAAGATGGCGCCACAAATTGCTGCCGCCGGCAGAGTAATCCTGTTATCACTCCCCAACGAGAGACGAACCAGATGCGGAACCACGAGACCAACGTAACCGACTGAACCGCTCGAGGCGACCGAGCTGCCGACGAGCAAACTGGCAACAATGAACACCACCAATCGCACGCGCGATACCTCGACACCAAGATCGAATGCATCACGCTCTCCCAGCATCAGGAGATTCAGCGAACGCGCGTGAGCAGCGAGGACGATGGTTCCCGCCACCGCAACAAAAAGGGCCAGCCATAAAAGTTTCGTAGTTGTTCCCGACAGATCGCCGAGTAACCAAAAGGTAAACGAGCGAATTCGGGTAGCATCCATGAGCGTCGTCACAAAGACGATAGCGGACGACAAAAACGTGGTGACGATCACGCCGGCGAGTATCAGCCGTTCGGGAGTAGCGCCAGTCGCACCCTGGGCCAGGCGATAGACAACAAACGTCGCAATCAAAGCGCCTGAGAAAGCCATCACCGGCCGGCTCCACTCGTGCGCTCCCATGAAAACCAAAGCGATCATCGTTCCGACCGCGGCCCCGTTTGAAATTCCAAGCAGGTATGGCTCGGCCAGTGGGTTTCGCAGTAGCGACTGGTAGCTCGCGCCCGCGACGGCCAGAGATCCGCCAACCGCGGCGCCCAGCAGGATGCGAGGTAACCGGATGTCGAAAAGGATCGCGTACTGGTCCGGCGTTAGACCGCACGCCGACTTGCCAAGCGAAACCAGCGCGCATAGTGACGATTGCGCCGGTAATCTTTCGCTGCCGAGCAGCGACATCAACACCACGATGGTCAGCAGCGTGAAAAATAGCACCGTGCAAACGATGACCGTCTTGCTAAAGGTCACGCGCTTTCCGTCAATGCCGCGAAACTCGCGAGCTTTCCCTGGCGCCTGGTTTGGAAGTGCCGTGTTCATTTTACGAAAACTTCCGGATGGAGTGCCCGCGCCAAATCTTCAAGCCCATCAACCGCTCGCGGCCCAGGACGCGAAAGATGATCGTCGTTAATTTTGTAGACACGACCATTGATAACGGCTGGCAATCGTTTCAGCGGACTCGCCACGCTGGAGTTTGCATTGCCCATCGATCCGCCAGTCGGCAACACGATGGCATCCGGCCTCGCCGCAAGCGCCGACTCCGCACTGTACCTGGGCCATGCGCCGGGCACGTCGGCGGTCACCGAGATTCCACCGGCGCGTCTGATCAAGTCGGTAATAAACGCATCGTGTCCGATCGTGTAAAGAGGTTCGTCCGAAACCTGATAGAAGACCCTAACCGGCGCGCGCGCCTTAACCCTATCTTCCACCGCGGCGACTCGTCCTTTTAGTTCCCTTAATAAATCACTTGCTTGCTGCCGCTTTCCTAACACATCGGCAATCCGCTCGATCGAACGAAACACGCCCTCGAGATCGTGTGAATCGGTAACGTAGACCGCGATGTGATGCGCTTCCAATTCCCCCGTGAACGCTTCGAGCTGCGACGCCGTGGAAACAAAAACAACCTGTGGTCTTAACGCGATTATTCGCTCGATGCTCGGCTTCAGTGTGTCGCCGACAGCTTCGACCTTCTGCGCTGCAGCGGGGTAATTGCAGTAGGTGGTCCTGCCAACCAAACCGTCGCCGGCGCCGATCGCGTAAACTATTTCCGTCAGACTGGGAGCAAGCGAAATAAATCTGGTGACGGTTTCAGGGACCGT
>DASYMB010000047.1:0-3793 GCA_036009285.1 Pyrinomonadaceae bacterium
CTCTGGGCCAGATGATTTTCCCTGAGCGCGATCCCGTGATTTATTTTTATGCGTCAGCCTAATGAGGGCTTTATTACTGGTCGCGCTGCGATAATTCAGGCTTAGCCAAAATGAATCTGCCCGGCTGCAATCAGCCGGTACTTTCATCGCTAAATAAAGCTTCACTACCGAGTCACAGAGAACACAGAGAACGCACAGAGATTAGTTCAAACCAGGGCACTACTCCGAGTTTAGTTTACGGAATCAAGTAGCAGATGATGTGCTATGATTCGTCGCATTCGCCAGCCTTAATAGTTTCCAGAACGAGGGGGATTGCATCAACCAACATGCACGGACGAGTGGATTTCTCAAGCGAGATAATACTCGTTTGCAACAGCCTCGATGCGGGCGGCATCGAGCGCGTCGTGTCGACACTTGCAAACGAATGGAGTCGGCGCGGACGGAAAGTTGCGGTGGTCACGCTGCACGATCGAAAAAGATTTTACACTCTCGACCGGGCGGTCCATCACGTTATCGTCGAACAAAAATGGAGTATCTTGGTGGCAAAGTTACTGGCGAAGCCCCGGGCCTTCATCGCGGACTTCAACGGCGCGAAACCGTGGTTGCTTTCACGTCTCGGCGCCAACCTTTGCTCGCTCATTTCTGAATTCGTTTACCGCACCCACTTTAGCTTTTATCTTGCCTTCGAGACCCGCGGGTTGCGGCGCGCGCTCAAGCGCATCGAGTCGCCCGTGGTTGTGGCTTTCGGTTCATCCATCAACATCATTACGCTGAAAGCATGTAAGGGCCTGGGTAGGCGCGTCATCATCTCCGAACGCACCGACCCCGCCACGCTGATCGAGCTCTGGGGCAAACGGTGGCGAAAATACTATCAACGGGCCGACACTGTTACCGCCAATACGCGCCGGGCGCTGCATGACATAGTCGACTACGTAGGGCTTGCGAAGATGGCTTTTGTTCCCAACCCAGTCGCGCTCACAAACGGAAAGAGCAATGGCAATGGCAACCACGGCGCGTCGGCGCGGACAACGTCGCCGTTCATCCTCACGGTCGGTCGTCTGGTTGAGGACAAAGCTCTGGATGTTCTGCTGGAAGCGTTCGCGCGCGCGGGCGACGAGTTTAAGGAATGGCGGCTCTCGGTTGTAGGCGAGGGGTTGCTGGGCGATAGTCTGCGGGCGCAGGCGCGGGCGTTGGGCATCGCGGGGCGAGTCGACTGGCATGGAGTGGTGCGTGATCCGTACCTCTTCTATCGCGCCGCACATGTGTTCGCGTTGCCTTCGCGCGTTGAGGGAACGCCAAACGCGTTGCTGGAAGCAATGAGCTGCGGATTAGCGGTGGTAGTTAGCGACGGCGCGCCGGGTCCGCTCGAACTCGTCGAGGACGGAGTGACGGGCCTGGTAGTTCCCGTCAATGATCCGGTGCGACTCGCAGCCGCACTTCGTCGACTTGGAAACGACGGCGCGCTGCGCATGCGACTAGGTGCGGCGGCTCGTGAACGCGTTACTGAATATGATCTGCCTCAAGCGTTGGCCACTTGGGAGTCAGTAGTAGGACTGACGTGTCAGGGCGCATGACGCGCAAAATTTTGCCGAGGGTGTAGACGCGTCCCTCGTTGAACCGATAGGCCCGGCAGTATTCCATAAGAGTCCCCACGCATAGAAGTGTCCAGGGAAACTATCCGCAGATTTCGCAGATTCAATAAGAACAAGCCAGGTTAGCAGACTGAAATGGTTACCCTTCTCCAAGCTTTATTGTTATCTGTGTATTCTGCCTAATCGGTGGATTCAAATCTTTGAGTTCCTGCCCCGAGCGTAGAAGCGAACCGACAAGGAGGGTTAAACGAGATGGCTTCGAACCAGCGTGGTATGGTGCGGGCGAAAGACACGACCGAGCGCCCAGCAGATATTTCGCCACCAGCGAGGCGCTGCCGGAGAAAGTTCCTGCGTTTCTTTCCGGGTGGATTCCAGGACGAGACATACATCGATTGGGAACGCGGCTACAAATGGAAGGCCCACGAACAGTGGAATGAAGTGTTGGACCGTTCGCGTTATCATTCACTACTAAAGACGCGCGAGTTCGCCGAGATTGCCGCGCGCGCTGTGAGGATCGAGTCGCGAACCAACTTACTTTTTTCGTTTGAAAAAATGGCGCTGCGCGACGCAGTCAAATCCGATGAGGGCGCGCGCTTGTTTGCCGAAGGGCTCTTCGAGTTTCTGCATGGCAGCGGTAGCGTGCATATTAAATTCAATCGATGGGTTGAAACCGTTGCCGCGCTGCCACGGAAACAGACGCGTGTGCTGACGTGGCCGTTGGTAACAGTCTGGGGATTTGTGGCCCAACCCGAGACGCACATCTTTCTTAAGCCAAATGTTACGCGCATCGCGGCGCGTCAATACGGCTTCGACTTTCAATACAAATCGCGCCCGGCATGGGAAACCTACGCAAGTCTGCTGGAGTTTGCCGAGCGGGTGAGTCGCGACCAACGCGATTTGCGTCCCCGCGATATGATCGACATCCAATCGTTTATGTGGGTGCAGGGCTCTGACGAATACGAAGAGTAGCACGCCACGAAAAAACAATTAGCCGCGGATAACGCGGATGGCGCAGATATGAAACATACTGCTACAGTGGATTAGATTCTTAGCTCAGCTCCGCGTTTATCCGCGGCTGAACCTTCTGATTTTGTAGGAAAGGCTATGAGCAAACAAGATAGCGCAACGGTGGGTGCAACGGCGCCTGACTTCACTCTCAAAGACGGCGACAGCGCCGAGTGGCGCTTGTCTGACAGGCGCGGAAAAGTCGTGGTGCTGCTCTTCTATCCCGGCGACGAAACTCCGATCTGCACGCGTCAGATGTGTTCTGTCAGGGATCGTTGGGAAGATTACTCGACCACCGGCGCCGAGGTGGTGGGTATCTCGACTGATTCCGTTGAGTCGCATAAGAAGTTTGCCGAGCATCATAAGCTGCCGTTGCGGCTGCTGTCTGACGCATCGGGTGAAGTGGCGAATCTTTACGGCGCGCGTTCGCTCATTCCCGGCAAAGTTGCGCGGTCGGTTTTTGTGATCGATGGAAACGGAACCATTCGCTATCGCGACGTGCGGCCGCTGGGACTCTTTCGACCGAAGGACGACGAGGTGATCGCAGCAATTAAGGCGGCAGGATAGTAACTGGCACCACTAAAAGGAACCTTGCATAGGCCCGAAGGGCCCAGGAGATTCGTAATGGCTGACAATATTAAATGCACACACTGCGGCGAGAAGCGGCCGGCGATTGGGTTTGCCCCTTTTCCCAACGAGCTCGGACAGAGAATCGCGACCGAAATCTGTCAGCCCTGCTGGGCCGGCTGGCTCCAAAAGCAAACGCAAATCATCAATCACTATGGCCTGGATCTCACCAGCACTGACGCACAAAACTTTCTCTTCGATAACATCAAGGGCTACCTGTTTGACGAAGGACTGCCAACCGCAGAACAAGCCGAGATCGACACCTCGAAAGAAGGCACGGTGAAGTGGTAAAATCACCCCCAACAAAAACGCCAGGGGAAACGAGAAACCGGGAACCCCTCGCTCGTTAAGCAGTGACCACTTTGGATCCAGCCGTTACCTTTCTTTGCGCTGGTTGGCCCAGTAGTTGCTTCTTTACTGACTCAGCAACCCCCCTTCGATTCTGACCCGTAACACGAGCAATTTCCCCAAGAATCAAACACGTTCGGTGGGGGCATTTGGCCCACTGGCGGATTTTGATTCGCACGTATGTTTTCAGAACTAGTTCACGCAGGAGGTATTCAGCGAAT
>DASYMB010000048.1:0-3943 GCA_036009285.1 Pyrinomonadaceae bacterium
CTACAATTCCTACCAGCGGCGCACTTGAACTGGTGTGAACGAAGTTGGAAGGTAATGCAGAACTCGCGGCGAGGGCGAGTCGACAATGCCACACAAATGCGGAACCGGAAGCAGTAGCGACCGGTTCCGTTTCCACTTCACACGAGTTGGGGTCACACGAGTGTCCCAAGCAGAAGCCCGCGCGTAAGCAAGGGCTTTCGGTATCAAACAAAGCCCGGGCGTAAGCAAGGCCCTCTTGCTTTGCTATAAAACGCAGGCCCTTCCTTACGGTCGGGCTTCTGCTTGGAAGTTGTGGACCGATCCCCCGGCGTTTTGATCACGATTCGTGAGGGAATGCGCTGTCAGCGGTACGTACCAGCCGATTGCGCATCCCTTTGGCCGGGGCGGACAAATCGGGTTGAGCCATCAGAAAACTTCACGATGTGAGTGCCGTCTGCCGCACGAAAGAATTGCGGCGGCGCAGTCGACGGGTAATAGCGTACCTGCGCGGCGGGGGCAGCCGCACTCGATGAACGATAACTGCGAACCCGCGATTCAGGTGAAGTCGCCGGAGTATTTTCGCGAAACTCAGGATTCGGAAGCCGGATGCTCGGTGCTCCAGGGCCAGGCCGCTGCGAATTCTTGCGCGCGGCACGGTTCGTCACTTCTGGTCCACGCGAGGAAACAACAGAAGATTTAGCAGCAGCTACCGGCCGCTTTACTGTTTGCGAATTCTGAGCCGCGAGCTCGTTCCGCTTTTCGGCAAGCCGCTCGGTATTGTTCCCGTCGAGAATATTTTTTGACTTTGCAGGAGGGGCCGCAGGGCTATCGGCCGTGCGCAGCCGTTCAGCTTTGCGCGCTGCCGACTGCCGCAGAGCCAGTGTCGTCTCCGCGGGTGTTCCAACTTCCGTGCGTGTCAGCTTATCGGTGTTAGGAAACCATCGCTGCGAGCCGTAGAGAATTCCACCGGCCAGCGTAACAACGACGGCAAGAACTGCAGTCGCGCCTGCTGGGCCAAACTGCCGGGCGGAACCCACCAACGCCAGGTTCGGCGCTGAAGATTCGAGCGCGCGCACTGGACCGACTTCACTGATGTGAACTGTGGGCCGGAGCGCGGCAGCACCAGCCGTATTCGATGCGACCCTAGCCTCCGCCTCTTTCGTCCGTCCCATGCGTCGCAATGCTTCGCGAAACTCGGTTGCGTTTTCGTATCGGTCTTCAGGTTTCTGGGCCATCGCCTTGTTCAGGATGGCTGCGATTTGCGGACCGACAGCGGCGTGAATTTGATCTGCAAGTTTCAGCGGATCCTTGCCCGCGTTTACCACCGCACTCGCGCGCACCATGGCGTCCGGCGGTTTGATTCCAGTGAGTAAATGATAAAGCGTGGCGCCGAGCGCGTAGATGTCACTGCGTGGATCGGTGCGCTGATCCTGGATCTGCTCGAGCGGCGCGTAGTGACGCGTGTAGCCGAAGAAGGCCTGCGATGCGGTCACGGATTGATCGGAGGCTTGGGCTTTCGCAAGACCGAAATCGAGCAGAGCAATCTGTCCCGTCGCGGTGAGCTTCAAATTGTGCGGTTTGATATCGCGATGAATCACCTGACGATCGCGCGAGTGTAAATAGATTAACGCGTCGAGCAACTGATCAGCCCAGGCGATCACCTGATCGCGGGGAAATGGTCCCGGCTGTTGCGAGATGATTTTCGCCAGGTCGATACCGCCGATGAATTGCATCACCAGAAAAGCCCGGTTGCCTTCCACAAAATGATCGCTCACTTGCGGGAGCGCGGAATGTTGCATGCCCGCCAGCAAACGCGCCTCGCGTTCGAATTGCTTTCGCATCGAAGGTTCGGAGGAAAATGTCTCCTTGAGCGCCACAGTTTTTTCGAGTCGCTGGTCCACCGCTTCGTAAACCGCACCCATGCCGCCGCGACCGAGTTGGCGAATAATGCGATAGCGACTTTGTAAAACCGTATCAGGCAGCAACGGGAAATTAGGCGCGTCGGGCCGGTCGCGATTGTAGTTGTGAGATGCCGTCAATTGATTGGCTCCGTGTAGGACAGGCATTCCTGCCTGTTCTTGTGGATTGGGAAAACTCGTCAGAACCAAATCGACTTGTTGGAGCTGTTAAGGCGATTAAGCTGCGTTGTTAACTGAGAGGATTTACTGGGGCGGCGGTTGTTTTACCGCCAGGATTGATTGGAGTGGTCGTGTTAGTGACCAGCTCGGACACTTGAGAGTATAGACATCCGACCACGAACATACAAGGCAAAAGTCCTGCCTATACTCAGCGCCAACGGCGCTGGGCAAAGTCAATTAGAAAATCCGCCATTCCATCATGGATCTTATTCGCCGGTAACCGCCGCACCCGCCCGTTCGCGTTCGTCCTCGTGCATGCCACGCGTTTCAACAGTGGCGTCGCCGGGCACATTGCGAGGGGGCCGGCGCGATTTCGTCAGACGATCCCGCAAGCCGACGCGAAGACCGGATGTCGCGCTTGCCAGCTTGCGCCAGCGCGCGGTGTGGCTGAAGTCATCCAGTAACGAATAAGCAACGGGCGTGGCGATCAGCGTCAGCAACAACGAAAGCATCTGACCGCCGATGACGACCACCGCGATTGAGCGGCGCTCCTCAGCGCCCGGACCAGTGCCCAACGCGAGCGGAAGCATGCCGGCGATCAAGGCCAGCGTCGTCATCAGGATTGGACGCAGCCGATCGCGATTCCCCTGCATGATTGCTTCGTAGCGTTCCATGCCGCGCTCGCGCAGACTGTTCATGTGATCGATCTGCAGGATCGAGTTTTTCTTGACGACGCCAAACAGCACCAGTATCCCGAGCGCGGAATAGAGATTGAGTGTGTCGCCGGTGGCCCAAAGGGAAAGCAAAGCAAACGGAATCGAGATAGGCAAACTCAGCAGGATCGTTACGGGATGGATTGTGCTTTCAAACTGTGAGGCGAGAATCATGTACATGAAAAGGATTGACAGGATAAACGCCCAGATGAATTCCGTAAAAGTTCGTTCCAGCTCACGCGCCCGGCCTGAGACTGTGGTTGTGTAAGCCGCCGGCAGGTTCATCTGAGTGACCGCGCCGCGAAGGGCCTCAATGCGATCCGCAAGCGCGAAGCCCGGCGCCACCGAGGCGCGCATCGAGACCAACCGCTCGCGGTTAAGCCGGTCGATTCGCGAAGGACTCGTATCGCGATTGATCTTCACGAGGTTATCCAGACGCACCAGACCTCCGCGCGACGAGGGAACGTAAAGCCGCTGGATAGTCGCAACGTCGCTGCGGTCCTGTTCGGCGAGTCGAAGCTGAACGTCGTAGTCCTCGTTGATGGATTCATCACGGAAGCGCGAGGCGCGGTCCTCGCCGCCAACCATCAATCTCAATGCAGTGGCAATGTCAGTGCTGTCAACGCCCAGATCCGCGGCGCGCGCGCGATCGATCTCCACGCGGAGTTCGGGCTTGTTTAGTTTGAGCGAAGTGTCGGCATCGACGATTCCCCCAAGCGTTTGCGAACGCCTCATCAGCTCCTCGCCGTAAGCCGCCAGCGCCACGATATCCGGGCCACGCAAATTGAAATCAATGTCGAAGCGCCCGCCCGCGCCGAAATTAAATGACGGCGCATTACGCACGCCGGTGCGCATCGGTGAATACTTTTGCAAGCGACGACGCACCTCGAGCATCACGTCCTGCTGCGAGTAGTTTCCCTTAAACGCCTGCAGCGGATTCCCGTTCCTGGTTTCGCTCCAAAGACGCGCCAAAGAAAATGTTCGCTCCTCATGCGGAGCGATGCGAACGTATGCGCCTCCCTGGTTCACGCCGCCGAGAAACGATCCCCCGGCATTCGACAAAACCAGACGTACGCCGGGAGTTGCCAGAATGTCCTTCTCGATCGCGGCCATCGTTTCGTTCATCACCGCGAGGTTAGTACCTTCCGGCCCATTGACGCTGACTTCAAACTC
>DASYMB010000049.1:0-2310 GCA_036009285.1 Pyrinomonadaceae bacterium
TTGCTCTACTTGATCTGACCTGCTTAGTTGGCTACTTCAAGCAGCGCTTAATTAGCTCATTCAACGAATGCTTGTTGGAAATCAAAACGGTTTCTTCAGTATACGGCCTGCCTTCTTCAGGATAGAACCGACCTTGGATTCCTTTTTTGTGTTTGCGTTGGTGTTAGCCGGCTTTTTCTGCTCGGCCCTACGCGCACTCGGCGTTGGCGATGGAGAAGGCGAGACTTCAACACTGGGTGATGGACTCGCAACGACGTTCGCATCGGCAGATGACAACGTGCCCGGTCGCATTGCCACAAAGGTCGCTACGACAATCAAGGCCAACGCCGCGATTGAAATAAGGATGGCTGTGCGAGCGGTCCTGCGGCCGTTGGTAAGTGGTATTGCGACCCTGGGAAACGAGCGCGGTTCGGGTGGACGCGACTCACCAGCATCAATACGCGGGTGCAACACTCGCTCAGCATCCGTTTCACTCAACACCGTAAGATCGCTAACGCTTGAGCCGCTGGCGGAAGTGGCCGCGCGATTTTCGCGTAACCGCGAAATATCGATTACCAGCCGGCCTGAAGGCGATTCCGTGCCGATATCGCGCAGGGCTTCCAAGTTTGGTCCGCTGGTGATAGCCGCGTGCTCCAAACCCAATCGCTCTGCCGTCTCAAACAACTCACTACGAAATGCGGCTGCGTCTCGGGGCCGATCTTCGGGCAGCTTCTCCAGGGCGTGTAAGACGAGCTCCTCGAGGCTGGCGGGAATGGAGGCCACAATCTCACGCGGACTGCGCGGCGGTTCCGTCGCGTGTTTCATGGCGATTGCCAGAGGAGTCGAACCGCTAAAAGGCACCATCCCACTAAGCATTTCATAAAGAATCACGCCCAAACTATAAACGTCGGCAGCGGGTGTCAACTCTGCTCCATCACATTGCTCGGGAGACATGTAGCGAGGCGTTCCGATCATCGCGCCGACGATCGTCAAGTTTTTCAGATCATCTTCATCGACAGAATCGGCGGCCAATTTTGCAATGCCGAAATCCAACACCTTTACTACCGCCGGGACCTCTGCGCGCTGCACGATGAAGATGTTTGCCGGTTTCAAATCGCGATGAATGATCCCTGCTTCGTGGGCCGCGGCGACGGCATCGGAAATCTGCAACATCAACGACACGGCGCGTGCAGAATCCAGCGGCGCTTCCTTCGCCAGCACGTCACGGAGAGTGCGGCCCAGCAACAATTCCATGACGATGTAAACGTAGCCATCCGCTGTCTGACCAAAGTCAGTAACGGTAACCGCGTTTGGATGCTGCAATCGTCCGGCGGCTTTCGCTTCACGACGAAAGCGTGTTTGCGCCGCATCGTCTTCAACGAAACGCGGATTGAGCACCTTGATTGCGACAGGCCGATCGATCAAGAGGTGACGGGCCCGATAGACCGTGCCCATACCCCCGATTCCCAAACGCTCTTCGAGACGATACTTGTCGTCAAGCGTCTGGCCTATCAGCGGATCTCCGGGAGTTTCACCGATAACCGTGGAGTCTGCCTGCAGAGCCGTGTTGTCTTCCGGACACACCTGCACTCCAGGCGAATAGTGTCTCCCGCATGTGGGGCAATGAAGCATAAGGTTTATGAGTGGGGAGTTGGAACGGAGGAATTATCACCTAAAACGTCGGCGGATGCACTGAGGAGGACTCTCGACTAACCGCTTGGTTGTTCACGCTGCGCTTCTTTCTGGCAATTGCAGTCCAATTGCAAACAAACCACAAAGAACATTCAGTCGGCGCTGGTCATGCTGGCGCGTTCATGGACCAGCGTTTCGATGTCTCCGTCTTTCTCCATCGAGGTTTCGTTCTGTAGGCGGTTCTCGTAGGCTGCGCGTACAAAAGAGGTGAAGAGAGGATGCGCGCTCAGGGGCTTGGATTTATATTCGGGATGAAATTGACAAGCCACAAACCAGGGATGAACTTCTCGCGGAAGTTCGATGATCTCGACAAACTTTTGGTCGGGAGACACACCGCTGAATACCAGCCCCGCGCGCTCGAGCGTGTCACGGAACTCAGGATTGAATTCGTAACGATGACGATGCCGCTCAGTTATTTCGGCAGCGCCGCCATAAACCTCGCTGGCTAATGTGCCGGGCGCGAGATTGCAGGGCCAGGCGCCCAGTCGCATGGTGCCTCCCAATTTTTCTACGTCAATCAGATCCCGGAGCTTGAAGATCACCGGATAAGGCGTCTCGCTATCGAATTCGGTTGAATCGGCATCCTTCAGACCGCAAACATTTCGCGCGTGCTCCAAACAAGCGGTCTGCATCCCCAGG
>DASYMB010000050.1:0-7130 GCA_036009285.1 Pyrinomonadaceae bacterium
CGTGCTGCAGGATGACAAAGCTGAAACTGATGTGCGACGAGAAGCGGCTGTCGCGTTAGGTGCGATTGGCGATGCGTCCGCCATCCCCGCACTCCGCGCTGTGCTGACGGCCCGCGATCCTTATCTTTCACAATCAGCTCACGAGGCGATTGGGAAGATTTCACGCTCACAACAGACTACGCCTAGCATATAACCCGGACAGTAAAGCTGAAAACGCCGCACACTAACAAGTGAACGGCGCTTTCGTCAGTACTTATTCAGAAAGTATTAGCCTTCTGTTTTTTCTCCGCGACTCTGGCTCTTCTTAGCTGCTTTCGTTGCCTGCGGAATTGGCAAGCCAACGCCCCCCGACAGCGATTCCTGAATTTCCGGCTGTTCGTCTTTCGGCGCCGGAAGATCATGGATAAGCGCACCGCCGGAGCTCTTCGAGAAGATCAGCTTGTGCGTGTATTCATCGAGGTCGATGTGTACGAGGTCTCCCAATCCGATCTGTCCGGTCGCAACCAGATTCGAAAGCGGATAAACGAGGAACCGTTCAACTGAACGCTTCAGATGCCGCGCTCCGTATTTGAAGTCCAGACCTTCCTTCAAAAGCGTGTCCTTCGCGGTGTCGGAACATTGGAAAACAAACTTGGTGCCCGCTGACTGCATGATCCGGTCCTGCACTGCTTGCAGTTCCAGTTCAAGAATTTGCCGCAGGTGATGTTCCTTCAATGAACGGAAGACAACCACCTTATCGATGCGGTTCATGAATTCGGGCGAAAACTTTCGCCGCGCAGCTTCGACAGCGGTGCGGTAAATCTTCTGATCTACTTCAGTGTCGTTGGGATTCTTTGCGCCTTTGCCCGGGGCAAAGCCGATCCCACCCGAGATCAGTTCCGACATTTCTCTGGCGCCCAGGTTTGACGTCAGCACAACCATGCAGCGCGAGAAATCCACGCGGCGATTGTCGCCGAGCGTTAGCGTCGCCTTGTCGAGAATACCGAGCAGCAACTGCCACAAGCTGTCGGAAGCCTTCTCAATCTCGTCGAACAAGATGAGTGACAGCTTTATATCTTCGGTATGCATACGGTCGAGGTTCTCTTGCGTAAGCATCGGCGAAGTCTCGCGGTGGCCGAGGTATCCCGGAGGCGAGCCAATTAATTTCGCAATCTCATGCGAATGCTGAAACTCCGCGCAATCGATCTTCACGATCGCATTGGCGTCGCCATACAAAACTTCCGCCGCGGCTTCAATGACACGAGTTTTTCCAGAGCCCGTAGGTCCGAGAAAGAGCATTGTGCCGATTGGCCGGTTAGGCGGGTTCATGCCGGCAAGAAATATCTGATAAAGGCCGCTCATGCGCCGTACTGCGCGTTCCTGTCCAACGATGCGAGCGTATAGCCGCTCCTCGAAGTCCTGGGCGCGCGGGCTTTTCTGATCAGGATCCAGGAAGACTGTGCCCATGGTTTTGTTTAGTTTTTCTAACTCCATTTCTGAAATCATGATGTCCTCCCTTGCAGGCGCGAGAGCTGCTCAAGTTTCCCGAGGCCCTCTTTTGGCTCGACCCCTATTGGCCGGACCTTCATTAATGCAAGGAACGATCCGTGAACTATCTGTGAACGATCCGTGAACGATCTTCGATGCGCGGCTCTTCGTTTACGTTTGCTCTTGGCGCACAAACCAAGCTGCCTCGCTATCGAGACCGATGCTATATATACGACAGCGAATGAAATGTCATCAGAAAATATTAAGCAGAACTTCAAATTCGAGTTGTATTTTGAATAAATTTCCAGGTGCCGGTCTGACAATTCGTGTCAGAACATACCTGCCAATAAATGGTTAGTATGAGAAGGAAGGTGAGTGAGGAGTTGTCGAACTGCACCTTTTAGCGCGGCTACCCACCAAAAGGTCTCACCAAATATTCGATCGATTGACTAGTGTCCACCGAAGATATGCAATTCCTCTTTAGTCGTAGTATTCGAGACCCAGATGCGTGATCAAATCTTCTCCGCGAAGATAACGCAGGGTGTTTTTGAGTTTCATGAGTTGGATAAAAACGTCGTGTTCCGGATAAAGACCCGGCGCGGTTTGAGGTGATTTGAAATAGAACGAAAGCCACTCTTGAATGCCTTTCATTCCGGCGCGCTGCGCCAAATCGAGGAAGAGCGCAAGGTCGAGAACGATTGGCGCCGCCAGAATTGAATCGCGGCAGAGAAAATCGATCTTGATCTGCATGGGATAGCCAAGCCAGCCAAAGATATCGATGTTGTCCCAGCCTTCTTTGTTATCACCGCGTGGTGGATAGTAATTAATGCGAACAACGTGCGAAAAATCTTTGTAAAGATTGGGATAGACGTCGGGCTGGAGAATATATTCTAGAACCGACAACTTCGATTCTTCTTTAGTCTTGAAGGATTCCGGATCGTCGAGCACTTCGCCATCACGGTTGCCAAGAATATTAGTTGAATACCAGCCAGCCAACCCGAGCATCCTTGCTTTCAACCCCGGCGCAATGATGGTCTTCATCAGCGTCTGCCCGGTCTTGAAGTCTTTTCCGCAGATCGCCAGATTGTTTTCCTCGGCAAGCGTGCGAAGCGCGGGAATGTCAACCGTCAAGTTTGGAGCGCCGTTGGCAAAAGGAATACCCGACTTCAGCGCTGCGTAGGCATAGATCATTGAAGGCGCGATGGATCGGTGATTCTCGCGCATAGCTTTTTCGAAAGACTCCAGCGTCTTATGGACCGGATGCTGCTTCAGAAAGATTTCGGTCGACGCTGCCCAGATCATTACCACTCGAGAGCAGCGATTCTTTCGCTTCCATGCAGCGATTTCATCGATGAGTTGTTGCGCCAGCTTGAACTTGTTAGCCCCGGTCTTAACGTTGGTTCCATTGAGACGTTTGACGTAGTTCTGATCAAAGACGGCCTTCATGGGCTTAATCTTCTGCAGCGGAGCTTTCAGTTGCTTGAGCAGATCCTTCTCGAGCACACCGGCGTGCATGGCAGCGTCATACGCAGAGTCTTCAAAAATATCCCACGCGCCAAACACCAGGTCCTCCAGCTTCGCCAAAGGAACAAAATCCTTGATGAGGGGCACACGATTGTCGGTTCTCTTGCCGAGGCGAATCGTCCCCATCTGCGTCAAACTACCAACCGGCTGTCCGATACCTTTCTTTACAGCCTCCACGCCCGCAATGAAAGTGGTGCTAACTGCGCCGAGACCAACCAGCAGCACTCCCAGTCTGCCTTTGGGCTCGATAATCTCGGCGTCTTTTCTAACTGGCATTAATCTAGTCTCCTATCCAACGAGTTGTGCTGCGAATGATACAGATGCGAGTCGCCGCTGTCATCTGGAGGCAATTTTTGGTAGTGCTCTATTCATTGCGAACTCGCACCATCATGGCAGGATTATTTGCGATTAGCGCTTTGACGCCCAGTGAGCGGGCTCTCGAAATCCACGCGGCTTCATCGACCGTCCACACAACGACTTCCAACCCCTCACGTCGAGCTTTCTCAATCACACGCGGGGCGGCAAGTGTGTGATGAAGAGCGATCTCATTAGCTCCCGCGTTAACAGCGACAGCGATTGTCTTGAGCGGGCGAATAGTTGAAATCGGTCGCGATAGTTTTGGTTCGAAGAGCGCTGCCGTACGAATTGCGGAATCGATCTTCTTAACTTCGCGAATAGCAGCAAGATCAAAACTCTCCACTACTACTCTCTTCGTCATGCGGCTTTCGCGACAACGCGCTACTACCGCCGCGGCTAACGCCGCTCCTTCGTGCGCATCACACTTCATCTCGATGTAAAGCACGCCGCTTTTGCCAGCGAAGAGTTCGAAGACCTGGGCCAGGGTAGGCAGCTTCTCGCGGGAAAATGTTTTAGTACTCTTGCCGCTCGCTGCAAACCAGCTTCCGACGTCAAATTCCTGCAACTCGGCCGCGCTTAACTCGGATACAAGTCGATCAATCGATCCGGTGCGTTTCAATGTCGCATCGTGTATCACCACCGGCACTCCATCGCGCGAAAGTCTGACATCAAACTCGATCCCGTCGGCGCCATCGCTGAGTGCTTGCGAAAACGCCGCGAGGGTATTTTCAGGAGAGATCGCAGAGCTTCCGCGGTGGCCAAGGATTAACGGGTTCGACGCCATGGGTAGGTTAACCAGGTTAGAGCAGTTGCTGATTTTGGCACGCTGCGTTTAGAAAGCGGACTTATCCGCGTCGCGCGGCGGGGCACAAGTGACCTATCTAAACGGTGCGCGCAGAATCCATTGGATCCGGCTCATAATAGAAATGATAAATGGAAAATCTGTTGATTGCTTTGATTACTTAGCTACGTTGCTAGCTAGAGATTGTTGCGAGGGATTCTGAATGATCTTGCGCAGCGTTATATCAAACGTTCCGTATTTCATCTTGATGCGCGCGCTCACTGGAATGCGCCGGCTGTCGTTGGTCAGCCAAACCGAGAATTGACCTTCTCCCGACACCATTCGATTCGGGCCAAACACTTGCGGATCGACTCTAATCGTCTCAACACGCCCTAGCACAGTCTTCTTACGCTTCTTCTCGACGACCTGAACCGGAACTTGATAAACGCGTCCGGAGTCGCTAACCGTTACTTCGAAGGACTTGCCAATTTCGAGTGGTTGAGTTCTCAGGTAGTAGATTGCCGACAGTAGATCCTGCACTTGACCCGCAAACGGTGCGTTAGCTTCGCGGGCGGTGGCTGTAGGATTATTTGTATCGTGCTCGATCCAGCGAACTCTGCCGTTGTCGTAGGTGGTCTCACTAACGCGCGCGCGTTTTCCCTGTTCGTCTATTTTTTTGGTCCTGGTGACACTGAATGCGACCGGTTCAACTGTCGACTCGATCTGTTCCCGAAAACGCAGATTGAAAACTTTGCTGAAGAATCCTTTGCTGGAAACGTCGCCGGTAAGTTTTAGCAAATAGGGCGCGCGACCTTTATCCTGAATGAATCTCGGATCGTTTACTTTCTGCGCCGCTGGTTCTCGGCGTGCAGTGAACCGGAAGTCGGCAACGTCTATGTTTTTCAGCAGCGCGCGCGAAAACTCAGCGACGTAAACAAGTTCTTCGCCAGGCTCAAAGGGATGAGTGGGAGCTGATCGCGAAGCAGTCGCTGGTCCAGCAGTTTCCTGTGCGAGCACGATACCGGCGCCGCCTGGAAAAACAACGGCGAATACGGCTGAAATTAGAACGACCGCTGCGGCCAAGAGTTTTTGAGTTTGCAACTTCATCTCAGGTAATAGGCTTTGAAAACTAACAACCCCCAGGCGATCAAAAGTCCCAGGGCCGCTCGATACTCTCGATACTTTAGGTACAGACTGCGATCGAAGCTTGTCCGCCGACCTTCACGATAGGCGGTCAGCCGGGGCAAAAAAAGCGGCACCGCTCTCGAGTATTCCTGAAAACTTTCACCAAAGAGTTGCGCCAGCGTAGCCGATTCGACGCGCATTACCGGCAAATAGATGCCAAGAAAGAGAGCGATGAAAAGAATGCCGAGCGCCCATCTTCCCGAAGCGACGGTGAAGCCAAGCCCCATGATAAAGCTGCCGAGATACAGCGGATTGCGCGTGTACGCGTAAGGGCCGGAAGTCGCCAGCGCGTCGTTTTTCCTGAGATGGCCTGAACCCCACGCGCGCAGAAAAAGTCCAACGAAGGAAACGGCCGCTCCGGCCACGAGCGTTGCGGGACGCGGTCGGGCGAACAAAATAAATAGCGCTGCGCACAGAAAGCCGAGGGGCACGCGCCAGCGCTGAATCCAGGTTCCGCCTCTACGCAATGTTAGTTTGACTCCAAAGTATGACAGACATTCCTGTCTGTCCTTTTCATTTCTCATTTGCCACTGATTGCGTAAAGCAAACTGTCAGTTTGCGAAGTTGCGTCGGCAAATAACCTCGAGAGCCATCCCACGAGCCGCAAACTGACAGTTTGCTTTACGCAATCAATGACAAATGAAAAATTTGAAATGATGAATGGGAAAATCTGTCTTTCGCCTTTCCCATCAGAACGTATCGCACTGTTTGTTCTAGAGGACAGGCAGGAATGCCCGTCCTACTTTCAGTCTCTGTGCAACCGCTTGAAACACCCGCTCAACCTCGATGTCCATGCATATCCACTTTGAACAGGCGCGGCGATGGCAATCCGTGCGGCAGTCGATGTCTACTCGTTCAACGCAGATGTCGGCCGCGCGCAGACTTCCATTGCGCCACCATTCTGTAGGGCCAAACAAGCCGACAATCGGAGCGCCGGCGGCGATAGCCACGTGTGTAGGGCCGGTGTCGCCGCCCACATAAACTTGCGCGCGTTTGGCCAATTCGTAGAAACCCTTCAACGAAAGACTAACAGCATGAACCTTGCCCGAACGGCTGGCTTGCAAGACCGTATCGGCCAAGTCCTCTTCACCAGGACCGTGAGTAACCAACGAATGCAATCCGTAATGTGACCACAGTTCATCGGCGAGTCGTCCAAAGCGTTGCGGGCTCCAGAGTTTTGTTGGCCAGCCACCACCCGGATTCAGTATGGCGAAGGCGCCGCCGGTCAGGAGTTCCGCGCCGCGAGCCTCAACTTCGTGAATCGAGTTTGTGGCTATCGGAAATTCCATATCGTCGGCAGTTTCGGGAACGGGAATACCGAGAGCACCGCCGGCAAGTGCCAAGTTTTTTCGGATGACATGCGAATTTTTGGATGTGGCGATTGTCTTTGACAGCAGAAGTCGGCTGGCAGGTTCGCGAAGTGAATCAGATGCGAAGCCAAAAATGCGACGCGCGCCGGAAAGGCGCGCGATTAAGGCGGATTTTAGTAGTCCCTGAAAATCTAAAGCTAAATCGAAGGCTGAGGCGCGAAGTTGACGTAACTGCTGGCGCGGTGCCCGCAGCGTCTCCCCAGACACCAACCCGCGCCTCAAGGCCTTCGTGTCGACTTCGATGAGACGATCCAGAAGCGGGTTGTCTTGTAAAATTTCTGCGGCGCGACGTTCTACTACCCAGCAGATTTCCGCATCGGGCATTGCCTTCCGAATCGCCGCCAGGGTCGGCAGCGTATGCACGATGTCGCCGATGCTTCCGAGTTTTACGATTAGAATGCGCATGAGTAGGACAGACATTCCTGTCTGTCCTTTCCTTTCGAACC
>DASYMB010000051.1:0-4571 GCA_036009285.1 Pyrinomonadaceae bacterium
GTGGTCCTACGTGTTCTCGATCGGCGCTTTGCAGCGGTTGGGTCAGGAGCGATTTAGTCTGGAACGAACCGTCCGCCTCGGTGCGAGACTCATAAATGTTTCCTTGCTCCGTCGCCATTACCACGCGGCCGTGTTCAGGTGCGATGATCGAGCCGACCGCTTGTCCTTCAGTTTCTTTGACGACATCAAAGCGGCCCCACATCATCCGCGCGGCGCCGGTCTCAGTGCCCACCCAAAGCGCACCGGTGTCATCGCTTTGCAAGGCGAGGATTCGACCCGGAGCTAAGCCGCTTATCGACGTGGTCTGAGTTCTGCGTCCGTCAAATTTCGCTAACCCGGCGTCCGTTCCAAACCACATCGCACCATCGGTGCCTTGCGCGATTGCATGCACGCGATCCGAAGGCAAACCATGAAAGAGCGTGACCGCGCCCCACTGATGCAGACCCGTAACCGGCGTCGGTGATGGCGAAGGAGACGGAGACGGCGATGGGAAAGGTGAAGGGCTTGGCGTAGCGGCAGGTTCAACTTGGGCGAAAGAAGCGAGCGAGGGTAAAAGGCAGAGGGCAAAGAGCAGTAGAACTGATAGAACGATGAGGCCTAAGCGACCGGCATTCGAAAGCCTTGGCTCCAAAGCCGCGGGTGCGGCTGATGCGGTTTGACTTGACATGAAGTCAGTACCACCACGCGGTAGCGGGTGGGTCCTCAGATTGGCGATGGTCAATTGCCGAATGCCGATCGGTAGTTTCGCCAAAAGCAATTAGCAATCGCAAATCGGCAATCGTCTGACCCACCCGCTACCGCGTGGTGGTACTGACTTCATGCCACAAGTAAATTATCGGCGCGTCTCCCCGTCGCTTCGTTTCCGCGCTACCGCATCTTTCTTCTGTTCCTCCAGATAACGCTTCCGATCGCGTTCGATCCAAGCCTCCTGTTCCTGAGCTGCCTTTTCCAGTTCATCGTTATTCAGCAAGCCGCGGCGCAGGGCTTCAAAAAAGGCGCGCGTGCGCACGTTGTAAGCAAGCTTTTCGTAAGCTTCGTGTTCGGTGCCTTCAGCCAGCGAGAGGAAAAGTTTTTCATAGAGCGTTGCCAAACGGCTCTCCACGCCGCGCAGGCTCAGCGCACACTTGCGCGCAATGGCCCAGTTTGAAAGACCGAGCGCCAGATAATAAAGCGCCTCGGATTCAAACTCCGTCAGCAGCGGGCGCTTGAACGAATCTTTGAACGCCGGGTCGATCATGTCCGCGCCGTCTTCGAGCACAGCGGCGACGAAACGCAGGAAGCGCGACTCGGGATTGTTCTTGTGAATGAAGCCGTAGGCCGGCGGCGGATCCACTGACTTCACAATCTTGCGAATCTCGTTGATATAGATCTCGTGAGGAAACTGAGTCCAGAAAATGATGCGCGCCGAAGGGTAATCGCGCCAGATGGACCGCGCGGCCTTAACGCCTGAAAGCTTGGGCATCTGAATGTCGAGTATGCAAACCTCCGGTTTGTGCTCCAACGCGAGCTTCACGGTTTCTTCACCGTCCGCAGCTTCAACGATAGGAGCGTGTGAAGGAAACTCTTTTTCGAGAATCTCGCGCAGGTAGTGGCGCTGGGCGACGTTGTCTTCGGCGATTAGGATTGACATCCCGAGGATGATAGCTCGAAAGTGCTAATGCCTGTAATGTGGCTCGCCACACTTTCACTTACGGCTTCGCCTCCTGATGTGCTGACGCTGGGAGCGCACTTTCGCTGGGAGCGCAGGCATCCTGCCTGCAATGAGCGCCGCAGGCGCGAACCTCTGCGAGGCTGCGCCTCGCGCCGGCAGGCAAGATGCCTGCGCTCCCAGCCTTAATGCGCCCAGACATTCATGCGCCCCCGGGCTTAACTTGACGCGTGGGTCGCTTCTTTGCACTATGGCGCTGCTTTGATTCCCGCAAGAACACTTTCCCTTGAAAGGTGCATCATGTATCTCCGAAAGATCGTTAGCCCGCTAGTTGTCTGCCTCTTGCTCCTCTCATTAGCGTATTCATATACAGCAGCGACTGGGACCACGAAGAAGGTTTCGTCAGACCACGATACTTTGCGAAGCGCCGGGCCGCGTTCGTCTAGCACGCCTGAACCGCGCGATGAAAGACTCTGGCAGAAAGCGCTCCAGATTCATCGCAAAGCAATCGTCATCGACACGCATAACGATGTGACCACCCCGATGACGAATGACGACTACGATCTGGCCGGCCCGCCGCCGGTGCCTTATCGCACCAGCATCGCGGCGATGAAGCAAGGTGGCTTGACGGCGGAATTTTTTTCGCTTTACGTCCGGCCATGGTATGTCACGCACGGCGGAGCGGCCCGACGCACGCTGGATATGATCGATTCGGTTTATCGTGCGGTGGAGCGACACCCCAACGATCTGATGTTGGCTACCTCGGCCGCTGACATTCGTCGCGCCAAAAAGCAAAAGAAGATAGCCGCGCTGATGGGCATCGAAGGCGGTCACGCGATCGAGAACTCCCTCGCCGCGCTGCGCGAGTTTCATCGTCTCGGAGTGCGTTACATCACGCTTACCTGGAACAATACCAACGATTGGGCCGATGCCGGGCGCGGTGAGAAGAAACATCATGGCCTGTCGGATTTCGGTGAAGAGGTTGTGCGCGAGATGAACCGTTTGGGAATGCTGGTAGACGTCAGCCACGTTTCCGATGAGACGATGAGCGACGCGCTCGAGGTTTCGAAAGCGCCGATCATCGCTTCACACTCTTCAGCGCGCGCGCTCAGCAACGTGCCGCGAAACATTCCTGACGATCTGCTGCGCCGCATTGCGAAGAACGGCGGCGTCATCCAGGTGAATTTCTACAGCGTCTTTGTTGACGCTGCGACTGTGACACCGCAAAACGATGCGCGCAATCGCCGCCTCAAAGCGCAGCAGGATGCGCTCGACGAGAAATATAAAAACGATCCGGAGCGATTGGCGGAAGAGGGCGACAAACTGGATGCCGCCAATCCGCTGCCGCCGTTGCCAATCTCGAAACTGATCGATCACATCGATTACATCGTGAAGGTAGCGGGCATCGATCACGTCGGCCTCGGTGCAGACTTCGACGGCGCAGTCGATATGCCTGAGGGCGCGCAGGACGTTTCGATGCTGCCGAATATCACGTATGAACTTCTGAAGCGCGGCTATAGCGAGAAAGATATTCGCAAGATTCTGGGTGAGAATTTCCTGCGCGTGTTTGCGGAAGCTGAGCGCGTCAGCCGCAGCATGAGCAAATCGATCAGCGGCGAGGGCAGTCTGAAAAGGATTACGAAGTAAGAATCCGCAGATTACGCAGATTGACAAGGAAGTAGTTGACTCAAGTGGGCCGGATAATGAATAGAAGTCGGGGACGAATTAAATGGGCGGTTTGAAGAATCTGCGTAATCTGCGTAATCTGCGGATAGAATTATGAAGCCGGCCGGAATTTACATTCACATACCCTTCTGCCGTTCACGTTGTTCCTACTGTGATTTCGCCACCGGAATGTACAGCGCGGATCTCGCCGAGCGTTACGTTCTAAACCTGGCTGAAGAAATCGTCTCCTGGCGCGAGGTCGAACCACCGGAAACGGTCGATACGATTTACTTTGGCGGTGGTACACCGTCGCTGCTCTCGCCCACGCAGTTGGAATTGCTGCTCAGCGCCACACATAATCGCTTTACAGTTTCCCCGGATGCCGAAATAACCCTGGAGATAAATCCTGGCAGCGTCACTCTAGAAACGCTTGCTGCATTTCGCAACCTCGGCGTCAATCGCGCGAGCTTCGGCGCCCAGACTTTTGACGATAACGAACTCGCCCGCCTCGGCCGTTCACACAGTGCAGACGATACGCGCCGAACGTTTCGTTATTTGCGTGACACCGGTTTCGCTAATGTCAGCTTCGATCTGATCGCCGGACTTCCTGGTCAAACAATGTCCGCTTGGCGACGAAACCTCGATGAAGCTTTCGCGCTCGGGCCCGAACACTTGTCGTTTTACCTGCTCGAGGTCCACCAGGGAACGCCGCTCGCCGACCACATAAAAAAGGGAATTCAACCAACGCCTGATGACGACCTCGCCGCGGAAATGTATGCGGTGATGCTCGACCGGGCGTGTGAAGCAGGCTACGAACATTACGAGATCTCGAATCTCTGTCTGCCCGGGTTTGAATCGCGGCACAACACGAAGTATTGGACCGCCGCGCCTTATTACGGCTTTGGATGTTCGGCGCATTCATACAACGGCTTGTCTCGGCGCTGGGCCAACGAACGCGACCTCGCCCGGTACATGGATATGATCAAGGAACAAAGCTCGGCAGTGGCAAGTGAAACTCGTCTCACCGAAGCAGATCGCCAGGCCGAGGCGGTGTTTCTCGGATTAAGAATGATGGAGGGCTTCAGCTTTACGGAGTATCAGCAACTGTTTGGCGCAGACCTGCGCGCGCAGCACGAAACTGATCTGACGCGTTTTCTTGAAGCGGGTCTGATCGAATGCAGTGGCGATTTGCTGAAACTAACGCGAGCGGGCGCGCTGCTGTCGAACGAAGTATTCGCGGCGTTTGTCTAGGGGCGGG
>DASYMB010000052.1:0-5577 GCA_036009285.1 Pyrinomonadaceae bacterium
CTGCAATGTTTTTCGATCCTTGATCTTCGCGATGCGATCAAACTCCGGCACCAAAGGCTTGAGCCCGTCCGCCTCTATCTTCGCCTCGTCCATGCAGGTCGCGTAATAGTCGCCCACCTTCTGTTCGCTGCTGCCTTTCATTGCGCGGGTATTCTTCGCGGCAGTTTCCAATATCTCGTGCAGTTGTTGCTTGTTCTTCTCGTCAAGAACATTCGCCACGCCCCAACTCGGATAGGCCGCAGGGATCGGGTTCGCGGCCATCCAGCCGCCGTTAGCGTATTGGTAAAAATCCGTGCAGGCAGCGGTGTTCGGATCCAGGCTCGCGCGATCGTAGCCATGCTTGGTCTGGCCCACTACAGTGGCTATGCCGAGCGCCAAAAGCACTATGATCGAAACGAAAGACTTTCGCGAATTCTTCGTGTGGTTCTTCATTATTTCTCCGTTGGACAAATCAGATTCTAAGAACGGGGATACAACTGGGCCGAAAGCAGACCTGCGTGTTTAGTTCAACTCCGAAGCCTTGGGTGGCGCCATTCTCGCATATTACGATCAGCAGAACGAATTGGTTTCGCACCCGATTAGTTGGCTCATTTTCAGTTTCTCTGTGCAATCTCCGTTTTCTCTGTGGCTCTGTGGTGAACAACCGCCAACAAAGATCCACCACAGAGAAAGCACAGAGATGGTTCAAACCAGGCCACTCTCCAAAGTCTTCACTCTCAAGCTTCGATTGTGAGGTCCTTCGAACGAACCCCGTTTAGAAATTTGTTCGAAGTTTGCAGGTACTGATCTTGTTTCTGCCAATATTCAGCAGTACCTGGTGCAACTTGTTTACCCGGTTCGTTAATCCACCGGATCAGCCGATCGTTCTCGAAGTAGAACCGGTTCTCCTCGGTTCGAACAACCTTGCCGCTCAGCGGTTTGTCGTAATGATAATCCTTGCGGTAAACGAAAATGAGTTTGCCCTTCGAATAATAATATTCCTCAGTTGCCTTGCCGCCTTCGCCATAGTGGTTGGCCACAATCTTTACGACCGCCGGCCCGTCTAAATAAGCAACCAGCTCGCCGCCTTCAACCGAGAACCCTGATAACTTTTTCTTAACCTTCTTATATTTCGCGAGCCCCTTGTTGATTGCCGCGTACTGTTGCCGAATTGTTTGGACAGGATCTGTTGCCGTTATGCGGCCCATAACGACGTTCGCAAACAGAGTCGAAAGAAACAATGCTAATAGCGAAACTGTCAGAGTTCTTTTCATCGATAGTGCCTTTCCTACGCTTCTTTATGTCGAAAAATAATTAGCCGCGGATTCACGCGAATGAACGCGGATCGAAACAAACAATTTACGGGGTTGGACCTCAACCAGAGTTTCCCAAAATGAAGGAGCAATCATCGTCTCACTAAGTCTTCTTCAGCTTGCGAAACTTCCTCAGAACCAAATCGCGACGCAGCGGACTTAGATGACGAATAAACAACACACCGTCGCAGTGGTCGGTCTCATGAAGGAAGCAACGCGCCGCCAGCCCGATCGCCTCGCGCTCGAACGCTTTCCCCTTAATGTCTTGCGCTCGCAGGATAACGCGCTCGGGTCGTTTTAGTTCCCCGTGCACTTTGCCAACCGAGAGGCAACCCTCTTCGCCACTCTGTTCGCCTTCAGTGAAAATGATTTCCGGATTGGCGGCGACTAGTTTTGTTCCATCGCAATCCATCACAAACAGACGCAGCGACAAACCAATCTGCTGAGCAGCGAGCCCGACACCTCCCGCGTCGTACATCGTCTCGAACATATCCCGGACCAGCGATTCCAACTCAGCGTCAAAACTCTCTACCGGATCTCCCGGCGTCAGCAGCACGGCCACCGGATATTCAACTATCGGTCTTAGAGACATAGAGAAATTTACTTTAAGACTGGGTTGCGGAAAAAGTAGACTGAAACGAGTGGCTCCTGCCAGCTATTGCAGTAAACCATAATTGACCCAAACGTTAGTATAGGTTAAGGTCGGTTTTTATAATAAGGTGCCGGCGATGTTAGTTGGCTAAAACAAGGCAACCCTACTAGCAATGAATTTGGAGAAACTCAGGCAAAGCGGCACCGGCAACCTGGTTAAAGTGCCACAAGGCTATTGGGCCTTCATACCAAATCCCTTGCCACCCAGGTTTGATTTCTCTCCTCAACTAGTCAACGCTCTATCAGAAGCAGACCGCGCCTTGGGAGCCTTGGAAGGAATGGGTCGCACACTCCCAAACCCGACGCTGCTGGTGATGCCGTACGCGCGACGCGAAGCTGTTCTGAGTTCGCGCATTGAAGGAACTCAAGCTTCCCTGTCCGACCTCTTTTTGTTCGAAGCTGCAAAAGTTAAGTCGGAGAATTCTGATGTCAAAGAAGTAGCCAATTATGTCCAGGCAATGAATCACGGACTAAAGCGGTTGCATGATTTGCCTTTGAGCTTACGGGTCGTGCGGGAAATGCATGCCAAGCTAATGGAAGGCGTTCGCGGCCAGGAACAGACTCCCGGAGAATTTCGACGCAGCCAAAACTGGGTCGGCCCGGCGGGAACTCCGCTTGATCAGGCTATCTATATACCGCCGCCGCCCGCAGAATTGGCCACTGTCTTAGGGGATTGGGAAAAGTACCTTCACGAGCGTGAATCCTTTCCACCACTAATTCAGTGTGCGTTGATGCATAGTCAATTCGAATCAATCCATCCCTTCCTCGACGGTAACGGTCGCGTTGGGAGGCTATTGATAACTCTCTTCCTTTGTGAGCACGGCCATCTCTCTCAACCCTTGCTTTATCTCAGCGGCTTTCTCGAAACACATCGCAGCGAGTATTACGACCGACTGCAAAATATACGAGAGGAAGGCGACTGGATCGGCTGGGTCAATTTCTTTCTGCGCGGTGTGGCCGAGCAGGCGCGGGATGCTCTGGATTGCGCAGAGCGAATTCTAATGCTAAAGGAGATCTATCGTGACCGCTTACAGACCAAACGCGCCACTGGAACAGTGCAGGCATTGCTCGATGGTCTCTTCCTAAATCCATACGTGACCGTCGCGGGCGCAGCCAAACATCTGAAGGTGACATTTGCGACCGCACAATCAGCCATCAACAAACTCGAAGACCTGAAAATCGTCCGCGAAGTCACCGGTTCAAAACGCAACCGCGTCTACTGCGCGGAGGAACTGTTAGGGGTGATTGAAAACCGTTTTGACGGCCCCTACCCCTACGAGATTAGAGCGCATTTATAGACATCTTCTCGAATACCGCTCGTAAAGAATGCTCAGATTTGTGTGGCGATCATGGAAGACCAATTAAGCGGATGCCAACCGTTTTTCCTGTGGCTCGCTTAGGAAACTAGCCGGCTCGACGATCTTGCCGGCGATTGCAGACGCGGCGACGACGTAAGGCGACGCAAGGTAGAGTTTGCCGGGACCACTGCGACCGGGGAAGTTTCTATTCTGCGCGCTGACCGTCACTGTCTCGGCCGACGGCGACGCGCCTGGACCAGCATTAATGCACGCGCCACACGAGGGATCGATTAACTCCGCGCCTGCTCGCTCGAATATTTCGATGTAGCCACGCTCGCGCGCGTACTGCTTGATCTTCTGCGAGCCGAATTGCAAATAGAGATGAACGCCCGGCGCGACGCGCTTTCCCTGCGCGAGCGCGTTCTGCAAAACTTCCGCATACATATCCATGTCAGCCATCTTGCCGCCCGTGCATGAACCTCCGTAAGCAGCATCGATGCGCACTTCTTCAGGCAGGTCAGTAATTAGAATACCGTTGCGCGGATCACCGGGCAGCGCCACCATTGGTCGAATCGCATCAAGGTCGATCTCAAACACGGCGGCATACTCGGCATCCGGATCGCTGTAAGTAAATCCCCTGCGCACCTCTTCCCGATCGAGCCCGCGCATATTGACAATGTAATCAAGCGTCGCTTCATCAGGCTCGATAATGCCGGTCGTCCCTCCAGCCTCAACAGCCATGTTGGTTAGCGTCGCTCTTTCATCCATCGCCCAGTTTTTGAGATCGTCTCCGGCAAACTCCAACACCTTGCCGATGCCTTTGCTCGTCTTCATGTAGTCACTCGCGAGAATTACAAGCATCACATCCTTCGCCGCCACATCCGCACGCTTGCGTCCTTTCAAAACGTAACGCACCGTCTCCGGAACGCGAATGCGAATGTCTTTCGTGAACCACGCATTTGCCATGTCCGTCGAGCCCACGCCAAACGCGAAACAACCAAGCACGCCCGCCATGCAGGTATGCGAGTCGGTGCCAATAACGATCTGTCCCGGCAGCGCCAGATCTTCGACGACGGCGTTGTGACAAATCGCTTCCGAACCGCCATCAGGATTTTCGCCGTAGAGTCGGATTCCCTGCTTCGCGGTGAAATCTTCCTGCGTCGTGGCCAGTCCGTCCGCTTTCTCCAGTAACCCCATCTCACGATGCTTCGGCGACATCACTTTGTTCAGAAAAGTCAGGTGATCGCGAAACGCAAACACGGATTCGGGCTCCGTGACGCGCGCGTCCGGACCGAGCGATTGTTTCAGGAGCGACTCCGCCATCGGCGTCACGTATTCATGCGAGAAGCGCACATCGACGACAGCAAACAACGCGTCACCAGGTTTCACCGCTGCCACGCCAACCTCACCGGCGCGTACAAACGCATGGCGCGCGATAATTTTTTCGGTGATTGTCATCGGGCGTGTTTTGCGAATGGACCCACCCGCTATCGCAGGTGGTTCTGACAAAGCGGGCGGCCCACCCGCTATCGCAGGTGGTTCTGACAAAGCGGGCGGTGTTACCTCGCCGGCCACGCGCGCTTTGTTGTAGTTAAAGAGTCCGCCGTATTCGACGATGTCTTTTGAAATCGGATCGAGATCGCGAGTGAACTCTTCGAGCCGTATCTCTTCGCCGCCGCGAATGCGATCGATCAAGCCGAGGTCGGTTGAGGTAAGCAGGCCGATGTTCTGCGAGTTTTGCCCGTAAATCTTTTCGATACTCTTCGCGATAACGAGTTGAATGCCGGCCCACTTCTCCGCGTAGGGCGCCGTCTCGCGCGATGAACCACAGCCTTTTGATAAACCGGAGACGACGACCGCAAAGCCGCCATGCTTCACTTCGTCCTTCTTGACCGCGGCGTCACGCATGCCAACATAGACGTACTGGCCCAACGTTTCGTCGTAGTAAAAGCAAACCCATCCCGGTGTGATCTCGTCGGTTGAGATGTTGCTCATGAGCGGCAGGTCATCTGCGAGCAAACGCTGCGCGAGTTCGGCTTCAAGGCGCTCGCGCTCGGCACCCTGCGCTTCGAGTTGTTGGCGGATCAGAGAGGTGTCTTCGGTTAGAAAAAGAATGCGGCCGGTGAATTTAATGCGGTCGGGTAACTGCGAAACCTTGTCGGGACTCATCAATACTCCTTGCCGGAAGAGTCATTAACGTATTAATGATTTTCATTATAACCTCTCGCCTGCCAAAGCCTCGAATGGCCCAAACTTGGCTACCGGTTCCCGCTCGAGGTATTACTCTCGTTGGAGTGCGGTGACCTGTCACCGCTTTTGTCCGCGGCGGCTTGACG
>DASYMB010000053.1:0-6692 GCA_036009285.1 Pyrinomonadaceae bacterium
AGGACGTTTTGCGAATTGCTGCGCGGAAGTTGCGAGAGCCGGTGGCGAGCAAATAGCCGCGGATTGCGCGATGAACGCGGATTCGGAGTCACAAAAATAATTTCGGTAGCGCTTTTCTGATCTGCCTAATTCGCGTTCATCTGCGGCTGCCCAACTGCTGTTAGACTTACCGAGGCTGAACCATGACGATCCCTGCGCCCTTAAAAAGTCGGCACGTTTCGAGAAAAGCGAGTCTCTTTACTGAGTCCGAAAGCGCGTATGCGCCCGCAGCCCGCAATGGCGCCGCGGCCCCTACGGTAAGGAAGTCATGGACTTTACGAATAGCGCCGGTTATTTCTGCCGGTGCGATGCAATCACCCACGCGCCAGCCAGTGACAGAATCGGTTTTTCGACATCGAGTTCACGATAACGGCGTTACCACCGGAATACTACGCTCGACTACAGAATAAATATCGCGCGCGACGCGATCTGCTTTTGCCGGTTTTGCAGCGAGCCGGGTTTGATACTTTTCGCCCGGACGGCGCCTACACATCATGACTGACATCTCCAGGTTTGGGTTTGCGGATGATGTTGAATTCACGCATCACTTGATCTGCGAGGTTGGCGTCGCTTGTGTGCCCGGTTCGAGTTTTTATAGTGTTCCGGAGCGCGGCCGCCAACAGGTGCGGTTCTGTTTCTGCAAAAAAGATGAGACCCTTCAACTGGTAGCGGAAAGACTGGAGAAGCTCCACTCGAAAATCTAGTCAATTGGGTCGCGGCTCTGCCGCGAAAAGGGATTCAAGACAGGTAAGTTCAGTGAGACTAACGATGCCGGCAATATTCGCTACGTTTATTCTTGGTTACATACTTTCCAGCTTCATTGGTGCGACTGCGTTCGCTCAGGCGACTGCTGATCGACATTTCGACGCTAGAGTCGAAAACCCCGCATACACCAAAAACTTTCCTCGCGTACTCTTCGATGAGGCCCACTACAACTTCGACACCAGCAACAATCGTTACAAGCCTTTCGCCGATCTGATCTTCAATGATGGTTATCACCTCGCCGTCAACCGGCAGCCATTCACCAAAGAATCGCTCAAGACTTTCAAGATCCTCATCATCGTAAACCCGCTGGGCGGCGAGGAGATCGACGACGAGGGGGCAAAGGACCCCGCGTTCACGACGGCTGAGTGTGATGCGATAAGTGATTGGATACGTGGTGGCGGCTCCCTGTTGTTCATCGCCGACCAGTCGCCGTTTGGATCGGCAGCCGAGATATTTGCGAAGAAGTTAGGCGTCGAGATGAGCAAAGCACGCACGACGGACGCGGCCAACTCCGATAAGGAACCAGATGCGGCCTCGGGTGATCCGGGCGTCATCGTTTACTCGCGCGAGAATCATCTGCTGCTCGAGCATGGAATCACCAGTGGACGCTCGGACGCAGAGCGCGTAAATCGCGTCTTGGTCTTCAACGGACAATCGCTCAAGGGACCGGAGGGCAGTGAAGCATTCCTGAAACTTTCCGACACCGCGATTGATAACGTGTCTGTTGCGGAAAAGAAACTGTCCGCCGCCAGACGTGCCCAGGGCATTGCGTTGCGCCTCGGAAAAGGACGGGTGGTGGTGTTGGGTGACAGTGCGATGCTCTCCGCGCAAGTGACGGGCAGCGACAACAGGCCATTTGGTATGAATATTCCCGACGCCGACAATAAACAACTGGCCCTTAATATCATGCACTGGTTGTCAGGCCTATTGAAGTAAAGTCAGAACCACCTGCGTGAGCGGGTAGCCGAGGCGTGGCCGTCCTATTAGCGGAGCAAGGCCACCCGCTTACGCCGACCGATCACTGTGGAGCAAGGCCACCCGCTTACGCAGGTGGTTCTGACATGCTTATGTGGGATGCGAAGCGACAATTCATTTGGCTGGCGGCCGGACTGGCCCTGGGGACGTTTGTCGCCTACTCAGATTCTTACACGGACGACGGAATTTTCTCTCCGCGTTTCTTCGTCTTCATGGAAAGCCTGGTGCTGGGAATTATCGCGCTGCTGTTTTATTTCTACTCAAGAAAGAAAGGATGATGGATTCGTAAGGCCACTTGCTTATGCTCCGTTAGGAGCAGAGTGTTTATAGAAAAGAACTATAGACAAAACGTTTCCGCCGTTGTGAAATGTACACATTTCACAACGGCGGAAGGACACCCAATAAATTCCGGGGCTATAAACATTTTGCTCCTAACGGAGCTCTAGTACTATTCTCATCCTTCCGCCTTCATCCTTTAATTCGGCTGTTGCGCGGTCTTTGATCTCACCGCGATTCCCTCATCGCCGAGGACCAACAGGCTTCGCGGTTCGCCAAACGGGGCGCTCGAAGGAAGATAAGAAATCACATAGCGGTTTTTTCTGAGTTCATCGCAAATACTCTTTGCGGCCACGCCGGGTTCCTCAATCGAAAAGATGGCGCCGCCGGTGCCTTCAACGAGCTTGTCAATTACCTGCTTCGGTTTCGGCACGTCCCGGCGAATTGCGCCTCGCGTCCGGTCCTGCGCCTGAACGGCGTAAACAGTGATGTCGAGCCGTTGCAATTCGGAAAGAGTTTTTTCAAACGAGGTCTTGCTGCCACGGTCCAGTCCATCACTGATAACCACCACCACGCGCTTCTGTCCGGGCGTCGTGCGCAGCGCTTGCTCCATCACTGCGCTCGCCGCGTCAAAAAGATGTGGCTGGCCTTTTTTCCTGAACAGTTTCAACGAAGACTCGATCGATTTGGCATCGTCGGTCCAGTCGGAAACGATCTCCGCTTCCTCGTCATAGCCGACGATCAGCAGTTTGTCGCCTTCGAATATCTCGTAGGCAAACTCGCGCGCGGCACGTTCCAATTTTTCAACATCGGCGCGGATAGTCAGGGAGTTGTCCACCAACAAAACAATTCGCGCGGGTGAAGGATCGGGAGTGAAGTTTCGTATGCTCTGTTCTATGCCGTTGTCGTAAATGGAGAGCTGCTTGGCGGTAATCGGCGAAGCAGACTTGTCGGTACGCGCTGCTACCACGCTTACCATCACGCCGCCTTCATTGGAGGTAGCCGGCCGGCGACCTGCCTGGGCCATCAGCGCACCGCACAGGGCCAACACCGATACAAACCCGGCGGCGTAACTCACACGCCTGCGGAAACGCTTGTCGGCTGCCTGCGCTCGCTCGAATTTTAGCTGGTACATCTGCTTACACTGAGGAAGCGGCTTCAATCACCACTGCTGACTTTAGTTGTGGAAGCTTTGTCGGAGGTTTTCTTAGCCGGGGAGCTCTCTGTAGTTTTCTTGTCAGACTTTTTGTCGTCTGTTGCGGTGGCGGAAGTGGTAGCGTCTTTCTCAGTTTTTTCCGCCTTCTCAGCTTTCTCCGCTGCTTTGCGGCCATTGCCGGCGTAGTCGGTCACATACCAGCCCGAACCCTTGAATTGTATGGCCGATGCCGAGACCAATTTTTCCAGGCGGCCGCCACACTTTTTACATTTCGTGGGCGGCTTGTCGTTCATCTTTTGAAAGACTTCGAGCTGCGCCTTGCACTTCTGACATTCAAATTCGTATATCGGCATAGCTGACTGCTCCATCACACTGATCCGGAACCTGCGTGAAATTATACGGGCCACACGGTCAGCGGTGCAAAGACGCCTTGTCAGAACCACCTGCGTTAGCGGGTGGCCTTTCCTCCGCGGTGATCAGTCGGCCACGCCTCGGCCACCCCGCTAACGCATGGGAGTCGGGGTGCTGTCTAATCGTGATCAATCGGCCACGCCTCGGCCACCCGCTAACGCAGGTGGTTCTGACAAGCTTTGCAACTTCAGTTACGGTTCGTTATGATCACGCTCGAATTACACCCCATGTCAGACACCGCAAAATCTCTCTCTCTCGAACGCAAGATCAAGATGCAGGAGGCGCGCGAAGGCATCATCAACCGCCTCGCATTGACGCTTCCGACGACGATCAACCTCGATCGATTTCTTAACGTGATAGTGTCCGAGCTGGGCCGGATGATGAATGTCGATCGCTGCGATGTGATCCAGCTTACTTCGCCGAGCGAGTTGCGGATCAGTCACGAATGGCGGACCAGCGAAGATGTGCCATCGAGCCTCGGCACCGCTATCCCGCTTAATCTCAGTCAACTTTCGGAACACGTCGACATCACCAAACCTATTCGCCTCGATGACACTGCCAAGCCCGGACTCGATCACAAAGTCCGGTTTCTCGCGAAGAGTTTAGGCACGCGCTCGCTGTTAGTGGTCCCGGTAATCCTCGGCGCGGACGTGCTGGGCCTGGTGGGACTGCACATGACGCGCACGCTGCGCGAGTGGCTCGACGACGAAGTTTCTTTTCTGGAATCGATCGCGCGGCAAATTGCGGTCGGTTATCAATACACGCGTCTCTACCTCGACAAGGAGCGCGAGGCTGAAACGAAGCGCGCGCTACTGGAGATCGCCAACGCGCTCAACGCGCGCTCTGACTTTCGCGAAGTTTCTTCGCTGGTTCTCGAGCGGGCCATCACCCTTGTGGGGGCCGATTATTCGGCGCTCGGAGTTCTCGATCCAAAAGGCGGACGCATTAGTCTCGTCGCTTTTAAAGCCGCTCCGCACGCCGCTACCGACGGCGTTAAGGGATTGATCGATGAGCATGGCCAGTCGCTGGACGTGACGGAGTTTCCCGCGGCGATGGAAGTTTTGGCAGCGGGCAAAACGCTTCGCTTGCTGGATAAGGACCTGCCGTTTCCGTTTCGTTTGATGTTCAACTCGATACTGGGCGGCCGCGCGGCGCTGGTTGCGCCGGTGCGCGTAGCCGGGCAGACGTTCGGCTTTATCGGTCTGGTGTGGAGCGAAGCTCGCCAGGGTTTCCAGGATCACGAAGTGGCGCTGGTTGAAGGCATCGCCGATCAATGCGGCACGGCGCTCGAACGCGATCAACTTTCGGCCGAGGTGATGCATCTGCGTAGCGCCCTGCACGAACGCTACGGCGAAGAGCGCATCATCGGGCAAACCGCCACGATTCGGCGCGCGATTGAGTTAGCGCTCAGCGTTGCGGATACGCAGACCACTGTGCTGATCCAGGGAGAGTCGGGCACCGGCAAAGAGTTGCTGGCGAACTTGATCCACTACAACTCCGGCCGTGAGGATCAGCCGTACGTGAAGTTAAACTGTGGCGCTATTCCGGAAACGCTGCTCGAGTCGGAATTGTTTGGCCACGAGAAAGGCGCGTTTACGGATGCGCGCGCGCGGCGACTGGGAAGGTTTGAAGAAGCAAACGGCGGCACCTTGTTTCTGGACGAAGTTGGCGAGATGAGCTTGTCGGCGCAGGTTCGCCTTTTACGCATTTTGCAGGACGGTGAGTTTACCCGCGTTGGTGGAAACGAAGTCTTGAAGGCTGACGTTCGTGTGATCGCGGCCTCGAATGTAGACCTGGAACAAGCCACCGAGTCGGGAACGTTTCGTCGCGATCTTTATTATCGTCTCTCGGTGTTTCCGATCGTGTTGCCGCCGCTGCGCGAACGTCCACAGGACATCCATCCGCTCGTTATCCACTTCCTCGAACACTACAAACAAAAGACCGGCAGGTTTATATCGGGCATTTCGAAAGACGCGTTACAGGCACTCATTACTTACGAATGGCCGGGCAACGTGCGCGAGCTGGAAAACGCGATCGAGCGCGCCGTGATCATTGCCTCAGGCAGGCAGATTGAACTTGAAGATCTGCCGGATACGATTAGCAGGATAGCGTTACAGGAACAGGACCGCATCAAGGTGGAACGCGCCCGCGCCGCCAGCGAGGGACGGACCACCACGTTTGAAGTTACTGTGCCTTCATCGATGGATGAGATTGAACGCCAGGCGATTGAAGCTACCCTCGACTACACGCGCGGTGACAAAACTCACGCCGCTCGCGCGCTCGGCATCGGCCGCAAGACCCTCTACCGCAAACTCGAACAATACAACGGCAAAGGGCCAGGCGGCGAAGCGAACGAGGCGTGAGAAGTGAGTATTCTGAGTTCTGCGATCGTTTCAAATTGCAAAGGACAACTCCCCGGGCCAAACCCGGGCCCGTTGGAACACCACTGTTGTCCAACGGGCCCAAGGTGTCAGCGTAGAGTCTCCCTAAGTCCCTACCTATTGGAGCAGCTTCTTCGTAGAAGGAACGCAAAGGAGTTCTGGTTCTACAACGATGTACTCCCTGTCCTCAAACTGATTGTGAATCACTACCCGACGTTTTTTGAATTTCTGCGTCTGCTTAACTTCGTAGCACAGCCAATGATCCAGACCCGCTGGTGCTGCGTCGATCCGGAAGTAGGCAGCGCCTATGCTGAACGGACTCGCCTTCATTTTGATCGTAATTGAATGCGGTCCCGCAGCCATGGGAAAGACCCGATGGCTGACACCTGCATCCGCCAGGCAGGGATCGGGATCGCTCCCGCAATCACCCGTCGTCGCCGGTAAGGATGTAGCGCCTATAGAAACACCGAAGTCGAAGACTTCGAACTGGTCGCCACGAAGGAACGCATCCGTCACTGTCAGGTTGGCGCCGCCTGCTGGAGCCGTAAACGTCCACGGAGGGGCAGTGCCGAACACGGAATTGCCGCCCGAACTCGGCGAGCAAGCAATGCCTGTGGGATCGGCCGGCGAACAGCCGGTCGCCGAACTGCCGGTGCCCGCGAACCCGAACTCGATCCATGGCCCACCAA
>DASYMB010000054.1:0-4154 GCA_036009285.1 Pyrinomonadaceae bacterium
TGCCTTCTTCTTTCTACGGCACCAGCACCAGCTTCCCAAACTGCGCGCGATCCTCCATGAGCTGGTGCGCGCGACGTGCTTCGGCAAGCGGCAATGTCTGATCGATTACCGGGCGAATTTGTCCGCGCTCGACAAACTTCATGGCATCGAGCAGTTCAGACTTGGAACCCATGAACGATCCAAGAATCGTTATATGTTTGTAGAAGACTTGTCGCAGATCAGTCTGCGCGGCAAACCCGCTGGTGGCGCCACAGATAACCAGGCGTCCATTGGCTTTCAGTGAAGCGATCGAGCCGGGCCAGGTAGCCGCTCCGGTGTGTTCGAAGACAACGTCTACACCTTTTCTATTCGTCAGCCGTTTAACTTCGCGCGGCCAATCATCGCCGCTGTAGTTCACCACTTCATCGGCTCCGAGTTCCCTGGCCTTCGCGAGTTTTTCATCTGAACTCGCCGTCCCGATCACGCGCGCGCCGCGAAGTTTGGCAACCTGAATTCCGATCGAGCCCACCCCGCTTCCGGCTGCATGAATCAGCACGTCTTCGCCCGGCTGAACAGCGGCGCGCGTCACCAGCATGTGCCAGGCGGTGAGGGTCACTAAGGGCAACGCCGCAGCTTCTTCCCAACTTAAATTTTTCGGCTTCGGAATAACGTTCGCGCCCGGCACGGCCACGAGTTCAGCATAACCGCCATCGCGTCGATATCCGAGAATGTCGTAATCGCGGCAGAGATTGTCACGGCCGGCGATACAGTCGGCGCAGTGGCCGCAAGAGACACCGGGCTGCAACATGACTTCGTCTCCAGTTCGCACCCAGGAAACTAACTCACCCGCTTCGCGCACTACACCGGCGATGTCATTGCCAAGTATGTGCGGGAGGGGAATCTCGATTCCTGGTAATCCGCCGCGCGTCCAGACGTCAAGGTGGTTCAACGCGCAAGCTTTTACTTCGACCAGGACTTCGTTTTGTTTAATCGTTGGATCCGGAGCGTTGGTGTATTCCAACACTTCCGGTCCGCCGTGTTGTTTGAAGACGACAGCTTTCATGATGCCGTGATTTTAAGTTTTTGTTTTGGGATTGCAAATCACAGCGGATGTTCGCGGCTACTGCGCCTGTGATGGATACACAAAATCGAAGGCCTTCTGCGACTTATGACAGCCAAGACAACTGCCCTTTTTCTGGCGCTCTCCGATTTTTGTCATCGCTCCATCCAGCAGGAGAAACTCCCAATCGTTGGCCGCGGGATTGAAGCCGCGCGCGCGTTTGATCATCACGGCGAGAAGTTGAGGTTGAGTATCGTCGGCCTTCGCTAGTTTTTCACGAACAACAATCGAACCGCGCGGGAACTGGATTGGCGACTCGGCAGTCACCGCCTCCTGGGCGAGGCTATTAACGTAAACAACTCCAAATGAGTTAGCCGTTGGATCATGTGTGTCCTTGTCTTCGTTCTCCTTCCTGCCTGGAGCAGGCCGCGATCCGGAGAAGATGATTGCCCCCGGCATCAGGATTCTTGTGGTCATTTTTGAGCTGATGATTATAGGCACGCCGCCGACGCGCCAGTCCACCGGGATGAACTCGCCGATTCAACCACCGGCAGAGAGTGAGTTCATTACAACTATCGGCTTGGCAGTCACGCGAGTCCACTGACGGTAACCCGCGATCGCTTTAAGCGTTGTGTCTTCTTCGTTGTTGCCCGGAACGGCGCCGGCCAGGCACAGCAGCGCACTCACCGCGAAAACTGACAATCGCGTACGGATCATAGTGAACCTCCGCGTTTCTGTTTGGGATTGGGCCGCAGCCTCTTCGGGTTTGTGATGCGTGGGGACGTCAGGAAGCTGCCTCGACAACTGCATCGATTGCCTGTTCCCGCGCGTGATAAGAGGAACGTGTGAGCGGGCTCGACTCGACGTGCTTGAATCCCAGGTCCATTCCCAGCTCGCGCCAGCGTGCAAACTCTTCCGGCGCGACGTAACGCTCGACTGGCAGGCGGCGCGCGTGAGGTTGCAGATACTGGCCGATAGTCATGATGTCGCAGGAGACGGAACGCAAATCTTTCATCAGTTCCACCACCTCATCGAATGTCTCTCCGAGTCCAACCATGATGCCGCTTTTAGTTTTCAGGCCACGCGCTTCGTGGTCGCGGCGTGCCGCGGCTCGTTGCAGGAGCATCAACGATTGCTGATAACCGGCGTCTGGTCTAACACGACGATAAAGCCGCGCCACTGTTTCGGTATTGTGATTCAGCACGTCGGGTTGAGAATCGAGAACGGTGTTGAGCGCATTCTCGTCGCCGTTGAAGTCAGGTATCAATACTTCAATGCGGCACTCGGGATTGAGCGCGCGCACCTGCCGCACTGTTTCTGCCCAGTGCGCAGCGCCACCGTCCGGCAGATCGTCGCGGTTCACGGATGTGATTACCGTGTGGGCTAGATCAAGCTGCCGCACCGCTTCCGCGACGTGACGCGGTTCTTCCGCGTCGAGCAAGCCTGGCTCGCCTTTGCCGACCGCGCAAAAACCACAGTGGCGCGTGCAAATGTCGCCGCCCAGCATGAAGGTGGCGGTGCGATCAGACCAGCACTCGAAGATGTTTGGGCAGCGTGCTTCCTGACAAACCGTGTGCAGGTTCAATCCCTCGATTAGCTTCAAGACGTGGTTCTGATTCGCCGGATCGCCCAGACGAATCTTTAGCCACTCCGGCTTTGGCAGACGGGGCTTTGGATTGTTAGTGATTACTCGAAGTTCGCGGGACAATGTCTCTCCTTAATTCCTTCAAGATTCTAACATCGGCCAACGCGAACAGGCACTCAAGCGCTTAATGCTTTTGCGCTATACTGCATTCGGTCAGTGACATTATTCCTCACTTAAAGACTTTCGCAGCATCTTAAACTGCTCTATGATCAGACCAGAGGTAACAGAGATGGCAAGCAATGCTAAAGATATCTATGCGGATACTGTACGCCAACTGCCGCCGAACGAACGTTTAAGGTTGAGGAGCTCGCCGGTTCCATAGCGTTTGCTGACGTATGGAGCGATCAGGACATGCAAGACCTGGTAGCGTTTTCGCTTTCTCACGCCAACACTTATCAACCAGATGACGAAAGTAACTAACTCAGGGGATGTTGTAGTGCTGGATTTTCCCGGTGTAACAGGGACCAAGCGCCGCCCGGCAGTAGTAGTGTCGTCGGCTGCTTATCCCGAGGAACGCCCCGACGTTGTTGTCGGTTTGATTACGAGTCAAACTACCGACGCAGTAGCCGCTACTGATTACCTCTTGCAGGATTGGGCGGCAGCCAATCTTCGAAAAGCTTCTGCCTTTCGCTCTTTCTTCGTAACAATTCCACGGCTCGCTATTACAGCGCATATTGGCCAACTATCGGCTTTTGATTGGAAAGCTGTACGTGAATGAGTGCAGATTGCTCTCGCTCAACCGTGAAGTCGCATTCACCGTTCTCAGAGAAATAGGCGCTGAGTCCTAACGAAAACAAGCTGCAATTCCAAATCGTCTCAGGAGACTAATCCATGAAGATAATCCTTAATGTATGTGCGTTGGTATTAATTGTATTAGCCAGCGCAGGGCACCTTTGTGCTGACATCGCTCGTCCGAAGTCGTCGCCATCGCCGCAGGAACCAAAAATGATTTTTCACACCAGACTGGCGATAGTTCCCGACAGTAAAGCCTGGGAAGCTCGCTTACAGATTTCGCAAAGCGATCTGCAGGAGTTGCGCGCGGCCCTGGGCAACACGCCCGGGAACGACTCGACGTCTGCGAGCATTGCGCGCAGTTCCACGCGGACGATGCTTGCCGGCATCTTCATGTTCTTATCGTTATCGTTTGCCGGCATCTGGCTGACGCGCTCGGTGCAATCTCGAGGACAAAAAGCGCTGACCGCGCTGCTGCTGGGTACCGCAGTAATCGGTGCGGCGGCAATCATGACCCAGGCTAATGCCGGCCCACCGGGATCTTATTATTGGCGTAAATTGCCGCAGAACCTCAGCAAGGGCGCGCCCACGAATGGCGGCCTCGATATCGTCGTTGTGCCGGACGGCAGTGACGGCTCGGGCATGAAATTAATCATCCCAACGCGGCCGGATTAACCAACCAAAAGGAAACGGAAGTGGAACGTACTGCGAATATCGATCTCGCGGCGTGGGGTGCAG
>DASYMB010000055.1:0-6546 GCA_036009285.1 Pyrinomonadaceae bacterium
CCCTGCGTTTCCTATCATCCGTTTGTTGAGACGAAGCATCCCGTAATGGATGTGGTGATCGTTCGTGAAAACGAGGAAGACCTTTATGCCGGCATCGAGCACCGCCAGACCGAACAAGTGATGCAGTGTTTGAAACTGATCTCGCGTCCGGGTTCGGAAAAGATCGTGCGCCATGCGTTTGAATATGCGCGCCGGAATAACCGCGGCAAGGTCACGTGCTTCACGAAAGACAACATCATGAAGTTGACCGACGGCCTGTTTCACAAAGTGTTTGACGAGATCGCGGTTGAATATCCGGACATTGAAAACGAGCATTGGATTGTTGACATCGGCGCCGCGAAACTTGCCGATACACCCGAGATTTTTGACGTGATCGTGATGCCGAATTTATACGGCGATGTGTTGTCTGACGTGGCAGCACAGATTGCCGGTTCGGTCGGACTCGCGGGTTCGGCAAACATTGGAGAGCACGTCTCGATGTTTGAAGCCATTCACGGATCGGCTCCCCGACGCGCCGGGCAAAATCTGGCAAACCCGTCGGGCTTGTTGTTGGGCGCCGTGATGATGCTGGTCCACGTTGGCGAAACTGCGGTCGCCGAGCGCGTGCACAATGCCTGGCTGCGAACCATGGAGGATGGAATTCATACCTACGACATCTATGAAGAAGGCAAGAGCAAGCAGAAAGTTGGCACTAAAGAGTTTGCCGAAGCCGTGGCTGTGCGGGTGGGGCAGTTACCGCAAACGCTGAAAGCAGCGAGGTACAAGGCTGCCGAGAAAGCGCCGGCGGCGGCAAAGGCGCCTGAGCGAACGCAAACTCGAGCGAGGAAAGACCTCGTGGGCGTCGACGTTTTCCTCGACTGGACAGAAGGCACGGCCAACGATCTCGGCGACGAGCTAAGTAAGCTTAACGGCGACGGCACGAGACTGGAGATGATGAGCAATCGCGGCGTGAAAGTTTGGCCGGGCGGCCACGCCGAGACTTTTTGCTCGGACCACTGGCGCTGTCGGTTTTTGTCAGACAATGATGGGCGCGGTGTATCGCATTCACAGATAATCTCGCTGCTCAACCGCTTCGAGAAGGCCGGATTCGATTTCATCAAGACTGAAAATCTGTACAACTTCGACGGCGAGCGAGGATATTCACTCGACCAGGGCGCGTAACTTCGAATTGCGGATTGCGGATTTCGAGTTGCGGATTTCGCCTGACGACAATTGGAGACGATCATGGAAGACAAAATCAATAACGATGATGACAAAGGCCCAACCGAGAAACTGCGTGATGAAGCCAAGTCAGATAAGGGCGAAGTAATTCCGGAAGAGTCGGAAGTGCCGGGTGCACAGAAGCCGGGCAACCAGGAGATCAAAGATGAGAAGGGGCCGAACACGGAATGAATTTCGGATTTCGAATTGTGAATTTCGGATTGGCGGACGTAAGGGGAGATTATTTCAAAAAGGAAGGTCAAGGTGATGGCGCGCACTGTAACCAGAACAGAAAATCGTAGGGCCGCAAAAATCCGAAATCCGAAATCCGAAGTTCGAAATTCGCCTCCGCTCGTAGCCGTCGTCATGGGTAGCAAGTCTGATTGGGAAACGATGCGTCACGCCGACGAAATGCTCACGGAATTTGGCGTCGCGCACGAATGTCGCGTCATGTCGGCTCATCGCTCGCCGCAGTTGGCGGCGGAGTTTTCCTCGACCGCATCGTCTCGCGGTATTGAAGTAATTATTGCCGCGGCTGGCGGAGCAGCTCATCTGGCCGGCGTGATCGCAGCGCATAGTCTGCTGCCGGTGCTTGGTGTGCCGATGAAAAGCGATGCTCTCAACGGCATGGATTCGCTGCTCGCCACAGTGCAAATGCCTGCGGGCATTCCGGTCGGCACGCTGGCAATTGGCAAGCCCGGCGCGATTAACGCGGCGCTGTTTGCTATCGCCATCCTGGCCAACAGCCGGCCCGAACTACGCACAAAGCTGGAAGACTTCCGTAAGCGCCAGGAGGAAAACATTCGCAGCGTGACGCTTCCTTAACATTCCCGTCTCTAGTTCCTTCTTGAAATATCCAAATCTTTGGAGCAGAATGCCCTCACTGATTCCACGCTCGGAAGCGCCCTGATTCCCAAGGACTTCCGCGGTTTTTCACAATTCTTGCCGTCTCGCTTTGCTGGAAACCCAAACGTGATCGGACAGACAATCTCTCATTTTCGGATCATCGACCTGCTTGGCGAGGGCGGAATGGGCGTAGTGTACCTGGCCGAAGATATAAACCTGGGACGGCGCGTGGCGATGAAGTTTCTTTCGACCACCACCAAAGAATATCGCGCCAGGTTTTTGCGTGAAGCACGTGCTGTCTCCGCGCTGACCCACCCTAACATCGCCACAGTTTTTGATTACGGCGAAACTGCGGAAGGCAAACCTTACATCGTGATGGAACTGATCGAGGGTGAACCCTTGAACGAGAAACTTCGCGACGGATCGTTGCCGCTGCCGGAAGCTGCGAGGATTGTGTCTTATATCGCCGAGGCACTCGGCGAAGCTCATCGCAAGGGCGTGGTGCATCGCGACGTGAAGCCTTCCAACGTGGTCATAACAGCGCGCGGGCAAGTTAAGGTGTTGGACTTTGGTCTGGTCAAACAAATTTCTGAGCAGAGTGCGCTTGGTGCAGATCCAAACCAGAAGACGCTGCCGTCAACGCGGACTCGCAGCGACGTAATCGTCGGCACTCCGCTCTATCTCTCCCCTGAGCAGGCAACGGGAAGGACGATCGATGGGCGCAGCGATCTGTTTGCGCTCGGCGTTGTTCTCTATGAATGCATAACGGGCCAGTCTGCCTTTGCCGGCCGCAGCGTGATCGAAATCGGCGCGCAGGTGATTCACGTCACGCCGGTTGTGCCGTCGAAACTCAACAACCACATTCCGCCCGAGCTCGATCGCATTACGATGAAGGCGATTGAAAAAAAAGTGGAAGCTCGTTACCAGACCGCGGACGAGTTGATCGAAGACTTGCGGCGCCTGCTGCCCAATCTTGATAGCGACGGCTACCGCCGCGTTCGCTCTACCGAGTCGCTGCCCCGGCAGCGCACGCACTCTGCCACTGCTCTCACCACCATAACTGACACGCTGCGCCGCCCCAGACTCTCATTGGGAACAGTCATAGTCGTGGGGTTGGCAGTGACCTTAGCGGGCTGGGGGCTTTGGAAGTGGTTGAAATCTCCTTATCAACCCACGCCCGTAGCGCTTGAATGGTATAACAAAGGGACCGAGGCCATGCGCAACGGGGCCTTCCTGCAGGCCGCGAAGTCTTTCGAACAAGCTGTCGCGGCGGATCCTCGGTATGCGCTGGCCCACGCTCGTCTGGCCGAAGTGTGGACTGAACTCGACTATGCGGATCGGGCCAAAGATGAAATGTTAAAGGCCCAGCCGGTTGCCAGCGCGCCTTCTCAACTTGCGCCGCTCGATGCTCTCTATCTCAAGGCGATTCACGCAACCGTAACCAGAGACTATCCAGTTGCCCTCAGTGCCTATCAGGAATTGGTTCGGCTCTCTCCCAACAATCCGCAAGTATACGTTGACCTGGCCCGCGCCTATGAGAAGAGCGATGAACAAAAAAAAGCAATCGCAAACTACCTTCAGGCCACGAGGCTCGACTCGCAATATCCGGTTGCCTTTCTCCAGTTAGCAATTCTTTACGGGCGCCAGGGAGACCAGCACGGGGCTCGGGCTGCGTTCGACAAGACCGATGAGATCTACCAGGCCAACGGCAACTTTGAAGGACAAGCTGAAGTGGCTTATCAGCGCGGCTATCTTTTCAATCAACTTAGCAGCTTTGATGAAGCGCGCCAAGACCTGCAGCAGGCGCTGGCACTGGCGCGCACCACCAAAAATGAATACCAGCAGGTGAAGACCCTGCTAAAGCTCGGCGACGTCGAGGGCGATACGAACAATCTTGAAGAGGCGCGGCGTTATATTCGCGAGGGCCTGACGCTGGCCCAGGCCAGGAGCATCGACAACCTCACTAAGCGCGGACTAGTCGATCTTGGCAACACATTTCTTCGTGGCGGCGACCTGGACCAGGCGGAGAAGTATTTCACACAGTCTCTCGATCTATCACAAACTCAGAAGGATCCGCGCAACTCCGCGAGAGCCTGGCTGTCGTTGGGAAGTTTGGCTGAGCGCAGGAATAAACCTGACGAAGTGATCCAATACCTGGAGCAAGCGCTTCCCTTCTATCAAAAAGGAGACTACCGCAAAGAGTCGATTCAGGCGCGGCAATTGCTCGCGCGCGCTGAGGAACAGAAGGGCGACTATGCTGTGGCTGGCAAGCTTTTCCAGCAGGCGCTGGACCTGAGCCAGCAGTCGAGTGATGCGTCGTCCGCTGGTCTGGCCCATGAAGATATTGGTCTGCTTTTCCTCTTGCAGGGTAGATATCCGGAAGCGCTCCAGCACTTTGAAGCGAGCTATGCGATCGCCAATCCGGTTGGCCAGAAAAACTACATCGGCCTGAGCCTGGTTGATTGCGCCAACGCACTCTGGCGCCTGGGAAACTACGATTCCGCACATCAAAAGATCGCGGCAGTGTCGAGTATCGCTGAGAACTCTGATGAGTCCAGAGACCTAAAGCCGGCCTACTACCTGGCGATGGCGCGTATGGCATTGAGTGAGCGGAAGTTTTCCGAAGCGGCGGCAAAGGCCCAGCAGGTAATAACCCTGGCGGGCACGCAGAACAATCTTACTATTCCCGCCACCTTCGTCCTCGGCGTGGCCCAGGCGCTCGGCGGCAACGCCGGCCAGGGTCAACGAAAATGTCAGCAGGCCGTAGAGATGGCCATACAGTCCGGCAATCCGGTCCTGCTGGCGGAGGCGCTCTTGTCGCTTGCTGAAGTAATGATCGAAAGCGGCAACGGCGCCGGCGCTCTCAAGAATGCGCTTGAATCGCAGTCGTTGTTCGCCCAGTCATGTAATCATGACTGCGAATGGCGGGCTTGGTGGATTGCCGCGCGAGCCAGCCAGCGCGCGGGCGACCTTGAACACAGCCACGCGTACTCGTTACGCGCTCAAGAACTGCTGTCGAAATTGCAAGAGAAATGGGGCGACGACAACTACCAGACCTACCTCAATCGTGCCGACGTAAAATTCTCTCGCGAACAACTTAACGATTTCCTCGCCGGCAAATCCTAATCCTAACCCAACCTAAAGGAGAACTCACATGTCAGATCCAAACCCAATCACAGACCCCGGAGACGGCGGCGTCATTATCATCAAAGGGGGATCTTGCGAGATCCATTTCAACGACGTCGTTTTCGAACACGATCCGAGCGAAGTAGAGAAGCGTAAACACAAACATGACGGCTTGAAAATCAAACGGATCGAAGTTTCCGGAAACCCGGGGTTCGCTGAAGATTTTCCCAATGGCTTCATTGGCGAGATCACGATTACCTGCAAACCCTAAAACTCGTTCTTGAAAGTGGAAGTCGGAGGAAGGCGTTTTTCGACGGTGGCTGCTGGTGTGTTTCGGTGAATTCCGGTCACAACAGCTTCGAGCTACCGCGCGGATTCTTTCGGCTTTCGTAGAGCAGTAAGTTAACTTAACCTTAAAGGAGAAACTCCCATGTCAGACCCAACCCCAGGAGATGGCGGCGTCATCATCATCAAAGGCAGCTCTGTCCATCTCAATTTTGACGGCACGCTCTATCAGAAAGAGACAGGCGACGCGAGGCATCGCAAACACGAGGGACGCAAGATAACGAGAGTTATGGTGCAAGACGAAAAGGACAAGACCCTGTTCGATAGCGACCAGCTTGAGATGAAAAACGAAGCAGGACTGAAGTGGACCATAACCGTGTCCACGGCCACGAAGTAACGAAGTTGCTTTCGAATTCCGCCGGGCCTGGCTCGTAGGGCCGGACAGCAGTCTCAATCGTCTGCTCCTGAAGGCGCGTCGCTCCTGCTGTCAGTTTGTTCTCAATAATCGAACAACAGTCGCTGTACATTTCCTCAACGGCGAGCCGGGAAAGCTGTGTTCAGTCGACCCCTCAGTATCTTCGCCTCGTGAGCAATGTGATGATGGCCACGAAGAGAGCTGAACCAATGATTGACCAGATAATAGGAAAACTGGTGGCGCCGATTTGAATGGCGAAGAGTTCCGGCAATCTGAGTTGGCGCGCCAGCCACATCCCCAAGAGCGCGCCGATGAATCCGATGGCGATTGACACCAGACAACCGCCTCGCGAGAAGCCGCTGATCGCCTGGCCCAGCGCGCCGCAAAGGCCGGCGATAATAAGCAGCACAATTAGATCGAGTATCGTCATTTCAGTCTCCTTAATACTAACGGCCAAAAGTTCCGGGTTTCCAGTTTCGGGTTTCGGGTTACTTTGACCCCAGACCGTACCCTGCGCTAAAACTCGGAACCCGAAACTCGAAACTTGAAACTCTGTTCTCTATTTATCATTACGGTAAACCTCGCCACCCTTCATTACAAAGCGCACGCGCCGCAAAGCTGAAACGTCGCGGGTCGGATCACCTTCGACGGCGATCAGATCGGCGAAGAGGCCC
>DASYMB010000056.1:0-3710 GCA_036009285.1 Pyrinomonadaceae bacterium
CCGAAGCCATCGAAGTGCTGCGAGAGATCGATACGCTGGTTACAGACAAGACGGGGACCTTGACTGAAGGCAAGCCAAAACTTATTTCGGTGGTGACGGCGCCTGGCAGCGACGAACAAACCCTGTTACGAATGGCCGCCAGTCTCGAACGCGGCAGCGAACACCCGCTGGCCGCCGCGATTGTTTCAGGCGCGGAAGAACGCGGCGTAAAACTAACTCCGGCAACTGCGTTTCGATCGCTAACCGGCAAAGGCGTGAGCGGCGAAGTTGACGGCCACAAAGTTAGTCTGGGAAATCAAGCGTTGATTGAAACTCTCGGAGTCGATCCGGGTCTGCTTCGTGAACGAGCGGAAGCGTTGCGCCACGACGGTCAAACTGTGATGTTCGTGATTGTGGATGACAAACTCGCTGGGCTGGTTTCCGTCGCCGATCCCATTAAAGCCAGCACACCCGAGGCCATCAGGCAACTTCACGCTGAAGGCATACGCATCGTGATGTTAACCGGCGACAGCGAAACGACAGCGCGTGCCGTCGCGAACAAACTTGAGCTTGACGAGGTCATTGCTGAAGTTTTGCCGCACCAGAAAGCTGAGATAGTGAAACGGCTGCAAGCGGAAGGTCATCGAGTGGCCATGGCCGGCGATGGAATTAACGATGCACCGGCACTCGCTCAGGCAGACGTCGGTATAGCGATGGGCACCGGCACCGATGTCGCGATGGAGAGTGCGGCGGTCACACTCGTCAAGGGAGACCTGCGCGGTATCCTGCGCGCGATACGCGTCAGCCGCGCAACGATGAGGAATATCAGGCAAAATCTTTTCTTCGCGTTTCTATACAACGCTTTGGGAATCCCGATCGCCGCCGGTGTGCTCTATCCGTTCTTTGGAATTCTGCTGAGCCCGATGATTGCCGCCGCCGCGATGAGCTTCAGCTCGGTGTCCGTGATTGCGAATTCGCTGCGGCTGCGGCGGGCGTCGATTTGAATCAGGAGTGCAGTTGGTCGGACAATCGATTGCGCCAACGGCCCGGCTTACGCCTTAGGTGCATCACCGAGACTATTGGAATGGCGTCCTGTTCAATGGTGTAGAGAATGCTGTAAGGAAAGACGTGAGTAAGACATTTCCGAACGTCTGCTTCAAATAACTAGCCAGGCTCCGGGGCTTCCTTTATTCGTTCAATCGTGGCTTCGACTTCCACCGTGAAGGCCGCTCCTAAACCCTGTCGGCGCTGATTGTAAAAGATTGCAGCCTCGCGATACTCGAGACGCGCCTCGGGTGGAAATCATGGATCATCGCCCAACCAGGCGACGAACCTCATCCATTACTTGCTCGCCCGGGCAAAGATTTCACCCGGCTAGAACGAATTTCATCCCGTCGCCGAATAGCCTCCGCAGCCCAGAGTCGTTGAATCTCGTCCAGCTCAACGAAATCCAGGCTCTCCACAAGTTTGTCGGCAAGCAAAGCTCGGGACTCGACAGGAAGCTGCATCGCTTCGGCCGTGAGTTGCTCAAGTGTTAATGGCACAGGTTGAATATTATTCGGTCCAGATAAGAAGCTCAAGCGCGACGTTGCCCAGTTGCAAATCAGTCTGAGGAAACGGCAGCACAACTACTTCGCCGCCTACAAACTTTCCCACGCCGCGTCTTCCTCTGGCGAGTTCCAGTCTTTGCTTAGCGTTGAGGTTCATCTTCTGGGTAGCTTGATAAGTCATCTCTAAGCGACTGCTACATATTCAACGAGACTCGGCTCAGGGATTGGCAGGCCGTCCTCCCGCATGCCGCGTAGGTGCAAATCGAGTGCTTCACGCATGCGCTGCTTGAGCTCATCGAGAGTGTTACCGGTGGCAATACAACCGGGTAGGTCGGGAAAGTAAGCCGAGTAGTTTCTTTCACCCTTTTCAATAATCGTTGCGTAGTGCATGGTTACTGCTCCTTACTTCTTGATCAGTCCAGCCTTTAGTAACCTAAGAATCTCACGACTTTCATACGCGACAAATCCTAATGTGTCGAAGGTAAATCGAAAGCCCGCTTCGAAGATCATCATTACCACTTTATGACAAATTTCTTGCTATGACCGCGAGAGCAGATCATGGAGATGGATTTGCCTTTACGAAAGGGAGTTTGGTTTGTGTTTCAAACCGTTTCACATGCTCTCCCTGGAGCAGCAAGAATGATGAATGATAGCAGCAATACAATACAGGTCACTGAAGCAAGCGAATTTGAGTATCCACCGCCCGCGCGTTTCGATGAAAACGCCAGCGCGAACGCTCAACCGGTGGAGCCGATTCCCACCAACCGCGCTGCCCGGTGGATGGGGCGTGCACGCGCGGCGGGTCTAGCACTCGGAACGAAAACAAAAGTACTCGGTTTAGTTTTGGTTGGAGCACTCGCTATCGGCGCGGCGGGTGGGGCGTTCATGGTGAGAGACACAGCGTCTTCAAGCGCTAAGTCGCGGGTGGTCGCGGAGCCCGCCGGAGACGTGTCGGGGTTTGAAGTTTCGCAGTCCACTGACGAGTCTCGGAAGGCATCCGCAACCGCAGTGAGTTCGCAAAGCGCCGATCAAATCAAACCTCGAACTCGTGAATCTCGCAAGCATGTCGCCGGGCAACGCCCGCGCGCCCGGCTAGTTGGTGTGATCAAGTAATAATGGACGCAGAGAAACAGCAGAAGCAAAAGCCTGCGTTGCCGTTCAGGATGATTTCGAGTATTAGTTCAACTGAGATCAGAACTCCAGGAGGAAAGCGATGAAGTTTTCAATGCGACAAACGGCGATTAGCGCGGTGAGCGTAGTCTTGTTGCTGGCGTTTTCGGCGCCCCCGGCGACGGCCCAAAAGAAGTCGAGACTGCAGGATGCGACTCGGCATGCTCGTGAGGCGGCGGAGGTGTTTACTGAAATCATGAACGTGCGCGACAAGGCGATTCCCAAGGAATTGCTCGACAAAGCCGAAGCGATTGCGGTGTTTCCGGGGGTCATCAAAGCGGCTTTTATTATTGGCGGCCGGGGAGGTCAAGGTGTAATCAGCAAGCGAACGCCTAACGGCTGGTCGGCGCCGGCGTTTTTCAATCTGAGTGGCGGAAGCTTTGGTGCCCAGATCGGCGCGACTAAAACTGATTACGTTTTGCTGATCATGAACGAGGACGGCCTCAACGGTCTCTTGAAAGATAAGTTTGAGATAGGCGGCGAAGTTGGCGTCGCGGCTGGACCAGTAGGCCGCGAAGCTGCTGCCTCCACGAATCCCAGGTTGGATGCCGGAATCCTTTCATACTCTCGTAGCAAGGGGGCTTTCATCGGAGCAGCGTTGAAGGGAGCGGTGATCAGTCCGGACAATGATCTTAACGAAGCAGTGTATGGCCTGAAGGCAAAGGAAGTTTTGACGAACAACTCGATGAAGTTGAACCAAATGCCGGCCGGCGTGCGCATCTTCCCGCGCACACTCGCGCGCTATTCACTTCGTTAGATCCGGCGCGATGGTCTATGGCGCGCAAGAAGAGACTTGACGGTTTGGTTTGCGCGCCATAGAATGCCCGCTAACTTCAAGGTGGGTTGATTCACTTCAGCATTTCACTCGCTTCGCGAACTGGATACAACTTATGCTCTCGATAGCCCCACGCACACAGCGACAAAAAGAAGTTTTCGATTATCTCGTGAGCTTCCTCGAGCGCCGCGGTTATATACCCACCTACACTCAGATCGCCAAGCACATCGGAGTCA
>DASYMB010000057.1:0-8537 GCA_036009285.1 Pyrinomonadaceae bacterium
CCCCCCACTCCAAAGAGCGGCACTTTTTGAAAGTGCACCTAATCACGAAGAATTATCGATCAAAGGCCGATTGAGGTTTCCGCATTTGCAGTGAGATGAAATGCCAGCTTGGCGTCGTCTGCTGTCAGGACCGGATGATACGTTTTGCCGTAAGTGGCAACAATCTTCTTCACGTAGTTTTGAGTTTCGCTGTAAGGCGGCACGCCCTTGTACTTGTCAACGGATCCTTCACCGGCGTTATAGCCGGCGAGCGCGAGTGAGACATCGCCGTCAAATCTCTTCAAGAGCCACTTAAGATATTTGGTTCCGGCTTCGACGTTCGCGGTCGCATCGAACGGATCTTTCAAACCAAATCTCTTCGCTGTTCCCGGCATCATTTGCATGAGGCCCTGCGCGCCAACCGGTGAAACGGCTTTCGGATCGTATTTCGATTCCTGCTTGATGACAGCATGGATGAAGCGCGGGTCAACGCCGGCCTTCTCGCCGGCGCGGAAGATAATCCAATCGAGATCGCAATCGCCTGATAAAGGAATGTCGTCGGGAATGGTCTCTACCTGAGTTGCAGCGTCGACGACTGGCGCCATCACGGGGCTGAAGAAGATTCCGGTGAAATTAAAAACGAAGAAAAGAGAAATTATGGCAAAGGGGGCGAACTTCGCGGAGTGTAAATAGGACACACGTCGGGGAAACTTCCGGGGAAACTTCATCTTGATTCTCCATGTGAGCGATGGCCCAGGGCCATCAAATTAATACTTCTGACATCGGGCTGCGCATGGTGGAACCGATTCTCAAAGAACGTGACGAACTTGAAATCGAGACCGAGACTAAGATGGAGATTTGATTGCGATGGTTGCTACTTTTTGGTTGTGTTGGCCCGTCGATGTGATGTAGTAAAACAGCTCTTGATTTGTTGCGGAGGAGTACACCGGATCGTTCATCTTGAAGGAGCCGCGCTCGCTTTACGCACGGCCGGCGACTTCGCCTGTTTGCGTGTTAACGCGGACGATTTCACCTTCCTTTATGAACAGTGGGACGCGCACGGCGATGCCAGTTTCCAACGTCGCCTGCTTGGTGGCGCCGCCCGCGGCGGTGTCGCCGCGCAGGCCCAGCTCCGTGGACGTTACCGCGAGCTCGACATACTGCGGCAGTTGCAGTGAAACGGGCGCGCCGTTGTATTTCAAAACCTGCAACGACACACCCTCCTTGAGATAGCCGCGATCGGCATCAATCGCTGCGTCGTCAAACGTAAACTGTTCATAATTCTTCTCGTCCATGAAATGGAAACCGTGGCTGTCGCTGTACAAAAAAGACGCGGGTGACAATTCGATATCGGGCTCGGCAAACTTCTCGCTCGAACGGAAACTCTTCTCCAGGACTGCGCCGGTTAACAGTTGGCGCAGACGCGTGCGGACCATCGTTGCCGCTCCGCGTGCAGTCGGCGAAGCAAAGAAAACTTCAAGGACCACGTAGGGCTGGCCGTCAACAGTGATCAGGAGTTTTCGTTTTAATTCGTTGGCTGTTATTAGCGCCATTGCGGTTCATTCCTCCAAAACTCGCGGCAATTTTTGAGCGTCTCGGTGATCTATGGAACTCCAAGCGATCGTGTGAGTTTAGCCCAATCTTCCAAGGGTCGGTAACGTGCCCCTCTTACTGAGACCGCGGGCGCCCTCGCCCGCAACTCCCGCAAAATACCTCTCACGGTTAAGAGCCAACAACCAAACTTCTTTGCGCGCTTCGCGCTCATTTGCGGGCGAGGCGCCCGCGGTCCCATTAAGAGATTCACCTGGCCAGAAATTCATTCGCGATCTTCGTCACCAGATCGGCCGACGAAATCTCGCTATGCGGGCTATGGGCCCCCGTCTCGAGTATCTGCATCTCGGCGCGCGGCAGTTGCACGGCAACAGCGTCAAGTTCACCGGGCTCGGTGCGCGGATCGAGGCGTCCGTGAATGAATAATGTCGGAGCGTTGATCTCGTGGAGCCGGCCGCGATAAAGATCGTCTGCCGGACCCGAGCTTTCCGATGCGATTTGCAACCAGGCCTTTGCGTGACTCGATATCAGTTGGCGCCAACGGTCCACGCCAAACTCAAGCTCCAACCTCGCACTCAACTCTTCTCCCAGAGTTTCGGGCCGAAACGCCAGCGTCTCAAAAAACTCGCGCGACCGTGGCTTCATTCGGAAATTGTGGAACGCTTCGAGAATAAGTCCACGCACCCGCTCGGGCGCAGTGAAACCGATGATTGCAGCGATGACCGCGCCATCACTATGGCCCCACAAAAAAGCGCGTTGGATGTCGAGCGCATCAAGAAAGCTCAGCGTCTCGGCCGCGGCGCGATAGTGAAAGTCGCTTGAAAGATCGTCGACTAACGGAGTAGAGCGGCCATAGCCTGAGCGGTCGGGACAAACTACCCTGAATGCGTCGTGGAGTTTTTCGATCTGACGATTGAAAGGATTTAAACCGTACCCCCAACCGCCGTGCAGCAGGACCAACGGCACGCCTTCGCCTTCATCGCGATAGTAGATTTCTATCGGACTAACGCCGGGAACAAGCGGCGAAGATTGTAATGACGTAATGGGCACTTTTTTTGGAGTGCGCCGACCTGTCAGCGCTTTCGTCGGTCGCGACCTGTCGCGACCATCGCAGGTTGAATTCATTTCACGGAGGTGGCGTCAGGCCGCCACGGACCAAAGCGGCGACCGGTCGCCGCACTCCACATTTCTATCTAACCGGCTCTCGCAAGATTGCATCCGCCGCGACGGCGGCGATGTCCGCGGCGCTCGGGTGAGTGGTCCGCAAGCCGGCAATTTGCAAGAGTGCTTCGCCGGTACGTGAGAGCATGCGAAAGAGATCGCCTTCTTCCGCGCCGGTTTCCCGAACCAACGTGGACCACTCCGCTCCGGTGGCCCAACGCACAGCAGCGGCGGCGGCAGAGAAGTTCAACTCCGGCGCCGGCTCTATTCCGAATCTCCATTCCTCGGTTGAAACTTTGAAACCGATATCTTCAAAGTGGGCCAGCGCGTTTACCAGACTGTCTTCCAACTCGAGCTGCCCATAGTCGCGCTCCTCATCGGCTGTGAGCGCAGCCATGATGCCGGCCATTCGTTGAAACTCGAGCGAGTTGAAAAGTCCGCTTTCGAGCGCTTCGCCAACCAGCAACGGACGGTCGACGTGCAGGTCAGCCAGCCAGCGACCACGTTCCGTTATCTTCTCCGCGTCGAAGTTGAGATAACCGAAAACGGCGAGTACGCGCGCGCGTTTATGAAACGGTTCCCAAACCTCTTCACGCAATCTTTCAACGCGCCGGCTCGCGCGCTCGAGCTCTTCGGCATCCACCAGCACGCCCCAAAGCGCCTGCGTGCACCGCAACTTTTCTTCGGCCCCGAGCGCCGTGGGCAGGATTGTTTCGAGGCGATCGTCGAGCATGCCCATTGCATTAACCTCTTCCGCTTGCGCCTCGCGCAAACGTGGTTCAGGAATCAGCAACTCCTTGCCGCGCCGGCGCACGTCGGCAAACGCCTCTTCAATGAGATCTGCTCGCAACGAATAGATAGGGGCGTAAACTCGGCCGATGCGTTCGAGCGCAAAGCTTCCGCTGCGGCCATCTTCGCGAATCCCGCGGACGTTGCCACCGCGCTTTTCTGTAATCAACACCAGGCGGCGGCCACTGCGACCAATGCCCACCACGCGGCCCGGTTGCACTACTTCATCGAGCCAGCCGTGAATAGCTTCAGCCCGCGTTTGCGGACTCGACTCCTGCAACCGCGCACGCGCGCTGACAAGTCGTTCAAATCCGATCACGTTTGCTAACGACAAATCGCAGCCTGCCTCTTTGAGCTTTGCCTCGATGCGCTGCTTGCTGTCTGCCTGGGCTTTTTCGAGTTGTGCGATCTCCAACGCCGCTTCGCGATGGGCAAAACTTCTTTCCGCGATCTCGCGAACTTGCGCGAAGTTGCCGTAAGCGTCAAGCAAATTGAGCAGGGTTGTGTAGGTTGCACGAAACTGGCTGACAAGTGGATCGGGTCGGGCCTGCAACAGTTCCGCGATCCTTTGTGGATCCTGATGCAGCCCCGGCGCGGCCACCACAAAGCCGACGTTATCGCGTCCGCGCCGCCCCGCACGACCGGTCATCTGTTGCAATTCGGAAGCAGTCAACTGCCGCCAGCCGCTGCCGGTGCGTGCGTCGGCAACTGTCAGGACAACAGTGCGCGCGGGAAAATCTACGCCCGCGGCAACGGTTGCGGTAGCAAAGATTGCGTCGAGCAAACCGGCGCTCATGAGTTTTTCAATAACCATTTTCCAGGCCGGAATATGTCCGGCATGATGCGAGGCCACACCGCCTCTGATGATCGTGTCCCAATGACGATGACCGCGTATCTCCGGATGCTGCTCAACCCAACTGCGCATGAAGTCGCGCCGGGCATTGCGGCGCTCGTCGTTTGTATCGCGCCGCATTAACGCCGTTTCTGACGCTGCCTGATCGCAACGCCGGCGCGTGGGCATGAAGACGATGGCCGGTAACAAATTGTATTCGCCGAGCGCGCCCAGCAACGTGGCTGGCGGCATTTCCGGCATGCGTAGTTTCATAAGGCAAAAGGAAAAAGGAAAAGGGAAAAATATTCACACCACGACTTTTTTCTTTTCGCGCTGACGATTATTGATCCGATGATTCTTGCCAACTCCTGAGCCTCAGTCATGAGTTCTGAAAGACGCGACTCAGGTAAGATTTTGGCCGCAGTCAACAAACGCAACCAGAGTACTGTTTCACGCGCTTCCTTGAGGGCGATGGCATTCTTGCTGATGAAGTCGAGTTTGCTCTGACCCGCCTGCGCTTCTTCCATATTCGCACCTACAGACGTGCCCGCCCTCAACAGTTGTCGACTGAGAGTACGCGCAACGCCGGGTTGCGAGTCCAATTGCTGACATAACTTCACTATGCGCAAAGCGAAATCAAAAGTTCTTTCTCTTATGTCTCTCATGGGTTACCTCCTCTCAAGAATTCACTGTCCCTCACGATTTAGATTTTTACCTTTTACCTTTTTCCTTTTGCCCTTCAGACAGGCGCGCGATCTCAATGTTTAACTTTCCCCCTTCTCCCAGCAACGGCACTAACCGCCTGTCTGGAAGCAGCATCGCGGCGCGCAGTGGCACCGGCCGCGCGCCCGGTCGCGTCACCACGCCGCAACGGACGCCGCGCACTTCCCCAATCCACGCGGCAAACTCATCCGCGTTTCCCACCGTTGCCGACAACAGCAGCAGGCGAATGCGCGGCGGAGTGAGGATGATCGCTTCTTCCCAAACATGACCGCGATCTTCGTCGCCGAGGTAGTGGGCTTCGTCGAGCACGACGAGATCCGCGTCAACGTCGTTACCGCCTCGCAGCGAGTCGAATAGTTGATTGCGATAAATCTCGGTGGTGCCGACGATCAGTTGGGCGTCGGTGTTATCTTTTCGATCGCCGGTCAGTATTCCCACGCGGCCCTCGCCAAACTCTTCGGAGAATTCCTGATACTTGGAATTCGTCAGGGCCTTCAACGGCGTCGTGTACCACGCGCGACGTCCGCTGTCCAACAAACGGCGAATCTCTTCACGCGCAATCCAGGTCTTTCCGCTGCCGGTTGGAGCGGTGACGAGCACGTCCTCAAATTCGAGTGCGGCGAGGGCTTCGAGTTGGAAGGGATCGGGTTTGAAAGGTTCCGGGCGCGGCGTGCCGATTCCCTCGAGTAACTTTTTCAGTTCACGCGGGGGATGACGAGTGCTTTGCTTCATGTCTGAAGAGACGGGGCGGGAAACTTTCGGGTCCGCTTCAGAGGCGTGCGATCTTTTTTTGTAACTAGATCGACGCTTCTTATCAACAACTCTGTCACGAGAACGGCGCATACTCTATTCTAGCTTTGGGCACACTGATGGCGAAGTGCTAACGTAGATGTGATGTCAAAAACGTTTCGCAACGCGAGGACAATGCGGCGCGTCTAAGGCCCGGGAACATTATCTTTCATAAGGGCGTTTTATAAGGGAATGTCAGAACTATTCGCACATTTTGAAGTCAATCCAGACCCGCGGTGGCCGGTAGTTTCGAAGCTGCTGGCGGGCTCGCTCGTGATGCATCTGCTATTTGTCGGTTGTGTGCTCTATATTCCCGGCGTACGGAACGCGTTTAATCTTGCCAGCCTTCTTGCGGGCACAAACTTTGTGAACAAGCCTTATCAGAGAACGGAAATTGCCGACGACGTCACCCTTGTCGACCTGACGAGCGAGAAGTTTCATTATCCCGAAGGCTACTTCGCGCCTGAAGGGCAGGTGATGGCCGAGCCTTCACCAACTCCTCTGCCATTCCTTGCTCAAGCAATGAAGCCGGTACCGGTGCAACCTGAGCTCGCACCATCTCTGTTTCCGAGTCCTGCGCCGGTGGCCACGCCTGCTACCACTCCCGGCGCAATCGCTTCATCGTCACCAACCGCGGCCCAGGTGAAGGCGAGCCCGAGTCCAACTAAAAGCCCAGCGATGACGGCGGACGAAGCGCAGACGGAACTTGACAAGACGGCGAAGCAAAATAATCTCGCCCTGCCTAAGGAAAACGAAATCAACAAGCAGGCGATGAAAGACTTTGCCACTTACGCACTCGACCTGAAGAAACAGGGCAAACTCGATCTCAACAAGCCGTTTGAAATCGTGATCGAAGCCGAGCTCGACCAAAACGGCAAACTGAAGAACGCGAAGTTTACCAAGAAGGCCGGTGACGCGAACCTGGTGGATCTGTTTGGCCGGATGGTTTCGGCGCTCAACGACAGCGGTTTTTTGATCTATCTAAAACCTCTCGACGCTGACAACCCCGGATCAAAGGTCGTGTTCACCATCAAGCAGGGGGAAAGCGAAGTGTTGGCGACAGTGGAATCGGAAGCGTCGTCGGAAGATAGCGCTCGTCTGCTGGCAAAAGGCTTCAATGCGGCCTTGTCTTTTGGGGCCCAGTCGCGCGCCGGGAAAGATGAAGAAGTGCTGCTCAGAAATACCAGCGCCGAACCGGTCGGCAAGAAGATCGTTTTTAACTTTACGATGCCGCGGCAGGCGGTGGTTGATTTGATCAAGAAGCAACTCGGACCAGATAAGCCAAGCTAGCTGTCGCTCTTTGGAGTGCGCTGACCTGTCAGCGCTTTGGTCTGTGGCGGCTTGACGCCACAACCTCACGTTGGATTCAAGCGTAACATGGCCGCGACAGGTCGCGACCGGACAAAGCGGTGACAGGTCACTCGCACTCCAAAGAGTACTGAAGGCTGGCTTGATACCTTCCTCCCGCTCAACTAAAATCAACAGACTATAAAATACTAAGAAAAGGTGCGGTTTTTCCGCCGTTTGGATTAAGAAAAGATATGGGTTTCGATAAATTTCTGACTAAAGTATTCGGTAGCAGCAACCAGCGTTACCTGAAATCAATCCAGCCTATTGTTGATCAAATCAACGAATTCGAGCCGGCGATAAAGAAGTTATCTGACGAACAACTGCGGGCTCGCACGGCGGAGTTTAAGGAGCAGTTGCAGCGCGCGGTGGCGGATGTCACCGATCTGGATGAGCGCAAGCGGCGGGAACGTGAAGCGCTCGACGAGATCCTGCCCGAGGCTTTTGCGATCGTCCGAGAGGCGAGCGTGCGCACCACCGGCATGCGCCACTTCGATGTGCAGTTGATTGGCGGGATCGTTTTGCACCAGGGCAAGATCGCCGAGATGCGCACAGGCGAAGGCAAGACGCTCGTCGCCACGCTTCCTTCCTACCTCAACGCGCTCACCGGCCGCGGCGGAGTCCACGTCATCACGGTGAACGACTATCTTGCTTCGCGCGACGCGGAGTGGATGGGCCAGATTCATCGTTTCCTCGGTCTGGAAGTTGGTTGTATCCAGAACGACATGGACGACTTCGAGCGGCAGGCAGCTTACGCAGCCGATATCACTTACGGCACCAACAACGAATTCGGCTTCGACTATCTGCGCGACAACATGAAGTTTGATCTCGCGACCTGCGTTCAGCGCGGTCACTACTTCGCCGTTGTTGATGAAGTGGATTCGATTCTGATCGACGAGGCTCGCACGCCGTTGATTATTTCCGGCCCGTCTGACGAAGCGACCGACAAGTATTACAAAGCCGACGCGATCATTCCGCAACTGAAAAAAGGCGAAGAGGTCGATGGCAAGAAAACCGGCGAGTACCTGGTTGATGAACGACAGCATACCGCGGTCTTAACTGAAGAGGGTGTCGACAAAGCGGAACGTCTTTTAGGAGTGGGCAATCTTTACGAGCCTTCAAACATGGAGCTGCTTCATTGTGTTGAGCAGGCCTTGAAAGCACACACCCTCTATCGTCTGGACCATCAATACGTGGTGCAGGACGGCGAAGTAATAATCGTCGACGACTTCACCGGACGATTGATGAAAGGCCGTCGCTGGTCGGATGGCTTGCACCAGGCCGTCGAAGCCAAAGAGGGCGTGAAGATCGAAAAGGAGAACCAAACCCTCGCGACGATCACACTGCAAAACTATTTCCGGTTGTA
>DASYMB010000058.1:0-12181 GCA_036009285.1 Pyrinomonadaceae bacterium
GCGCCGAGCTCGTTATCGCCGACGAACTCAACCAACCGGCCGAGGATAGCTGCATTCAGGGCTTGTCGTTTTTGCCTTGAATTTTCTCCAGCCGCAATCTCCGCGGCGTGGTCCAACGAACTCAATCCACTAAAAAAGTCGAGCAAACGACCACCGGCCGCAGCCTCGATGTCCCGTTCTACAAACTCTTTCTCGACCCCGGCGCGTCCAATCTTGTCCAGCTTATCGAGCGAAACCAACGCCGCATCGTGTTTGTCACCAGGTATTCCGGCAGCTTGCAGCACACCGGTTAAAGCGTAACGGTGATTGATCCTAATCGCGAAATCATCGAAACCGAGTTTTGTCAGCACTGCACTCGCGGCCGCACAAATTTCAGCTTCAACCAGCATGGACCGCGAACCAAGAACATCCACGTCGCACTGGTAGAACTCGCGAAACCTTCCGCGCGCCGGACGATCCGCGCGCCACACGGGTTGAATCTGATAACGTTTGAAAAACTTCGGCAGCTTGTCGTGATACTCGGCGACTACGCGCGCCAGCGGCACCGTCAAGTCGTAGCGCAAGGCGAGGTCGGCTTCGCCAGTGGATTCATGAACACCGCGCTTCAGTATTTTGAAGATGAGTTGATTCCCTTCTTCGCCATACTTGCCCATCAGCGTCTCAATATTCTCAACTGCCGGTGTCTCGAGCGGCTCGAAGCCGTAGCGCTCGTAAACTTCCTTAATGATGCCGATGACGTATTCACGACGGCGCACATCCGCAGGCAGAAAATCGCGCATGCCGCGCGCGGGTTGTGTTTTGGAAGATGCCACTTAAGCAAGACTACCGCAGGAAAATTGGATCATGCGTCATCATAACCTGAAATCACACTACCAAAAAGCGGCACTCTTTCTGCGAAGCGGGAGAGATGTTCCTGTCGGTCCTGGGTTTGTCAGAACCGCCTGCGCTGGCGGGTGGGTGATTGGTAAAGAGAGACAGGCAGGAATGCCTGTCCTACTGTGGCTCATTTTTGTAATGAGGAATGTAATCAACGTAGTTCTGCCAGAACGTGCGGGTGGTGATTGGAAAGAAAGACAGGCAGGAATGCCTGTCCTACTGCGGCTCATTTTTGTAATGAGGAATGTAGTCAACGTAGTTCTGCCAGAAGGTATTGAGTCCAACAACTTCCTCGTCAGTGAGCGGGCGCTTCACCCTGGCGGGAATTCCCATCACCAAAGATCGCGGCGGAATGATCGTGCCGGGCGAAAGCAACGAGCCGGCCGCAACCAGCGACTGGGCGCCCACGCGCACGTCATCCAACACAATCGAGCCGATGCCGATCAGCGCGCCGTGTTCGACGTAACAGCCGTGGAGCGTGACGCTGTGGCCCACGGTTACTTCGTCTTCAAGGATTGTCGGATGCGAGCCGGTGCGCGTGTGGATTACGGAGTTATCCTGAACGTTGCTGCGATCGCCAATGCGAATGTAGAACATATCGCCGCGCAGGACCGCGTTGCACCAGATTGAAGCTTGCTCCCCGAGGTGAACGTCGCCGATTACCTGCGCGCTCATGTCAACGTATGCGCTGTCTGCGATCTGCGGATGAACACCGCGAAATGGTCTAATCATATTTTTCGCAATAGTAGCATAGCCCTACTTTGGAGTGCGGCGACCTGTCGCCGCTTTGGTTGGTGACGGCTCGCCGCCGCCGGCTTTTCGATCATGCGACTCAAAGACAAACGAGCTGCGACAGGTCGCAGCCGACCAAAGCGCTGACAGGTCAGCGCACTCCAAAGGAAACCTGTGCTACCACCTGCCCCTATGCTAAATTGAGGTCCATGATCAACCGGCGACAGGTGTCGATTATTCTGGGTGCAATTCTTTTGCTGACATGCTCCTGCGCAGGATCGCTCTTCAAAGTGAAACCCGTAGTCGAACTGCCGCCGCTCGAAGGAAATGTGAAGACTGCAAGTGCCGGAGGCGTAACGGTTCGGGTCGCGCCGCTCATGAGCGACGAAGAGAGTCAGGACCTGTTCGAAGCCAACCTACCGTTAAGTGGAATCCTGGCCGTACGGTTGGAGCTTGTTTTCGAAAGTGGTGTGCCGGTTGAAACTAAGAAGGTGCGCTTTCGCTTGCGCGAGGGGGATGGACGGGAGTGGAAAATGGTTCCGCCGAAGACGGCGATCGGGCGCATCCTGAAAGCAAACGACATCTACGCCTACAACCCAAATTCTCGGAAGCAGTTTGAAAAAGAGTTTGCCGCCTACGGCATCGACCTTAAATCGCCTTTGTCTACTGCAGACCAACGACGCCAGGGCTTTGTATTTTTTGAAACGCCGAAAAATGAACCGGTCGAAAGTCCGAAGAGTCTGGTCCTCAGCGTAGAAGGTTTACCGCAGCGCATGGAGATTCCGCTGAACTAATTGCAAATCAAATATTCTTAGCCGCGAATTCACGCGGCTATACGCGGATCGGAATCAAACCTATCAGTTCAGTTTCTTGTTTCTTAGATTCGCGTTCATCCGCGCGAATCCGCGGCTAAAAATCTTATCCAGTCGAACCGAAGCCGCCACTGCCACGATCCGTATCGCTGATCTCATCGGCCCACACCGCTTCCGGCGTGGTGATCTTCTCGATAATCAACTGACAGATCTTGCTCTGCGCCGGTAAGTGGATTACTTCATCCCCAGTGTTGTAGAGCAAACAACGAATCTCGCCGCGATAGTCCGCATCGATAACACCGGCGAGCACATCGAGTCCCTTTTGCGTCGCAAGACCTGAGCGCGGCGCGACGCGCCCGTAGTAACCTTCTGGAATTGCGACTGCCAAACCGGTCGACGCAACCACGCGCTCTCCTGGTTGAATTGTCAGATCTTCACAAGCGTAAAGGTCCAGGCCTGCCGCCAGGGAACTTCCACGCGTCGGCAGAATTGCTTTGGAATCCAATCGTTTGAAGGTTAGGAGGGACAGCTCTGCATCCATAAGGGCTTACTTATTTAAGGCTGCCGTTTGCGGCGTCTCGGGGCTACGGTGATTCAAGAACGCTTATGAAGTAGCAAGGTTCGACAACTAAACTCAACTGGCTCGGTTCTGGAATATACCTGTAGCTCTTGAGCTGGTAAAGCCGGGAGGATGGCAAATGCGGAACGCTAACGGAAACGATTCGGCTAAATAAAACAAAAGGTATGAAACTTAGAACGCGAAGTTTTCTCCTCGCGAAGAAGGCAGAGTGATGCCACGTGGGCCATCCTACTTGCGTAGCGATCCTTGTACGACGTTTCGCAGACTTCATTTGACTCGATCAACACAACCCGTGCGACGCTTCAGCATGCTTGAACGATCCGGGCCTCGCCGTATCTCGCTGCGTCGCATCGTTGACATATCGCCTCTGGCCGAATATGTTTCGCCCGCATTTCAGCCAGCCTACAGGCCGTTCAAGTAAAGACTCGCTCCGGAGGGTTGGCGGCGCTCGAAGCACCTCGCTCGCACAACCTTTTCTGGGGTATCACCAAAGTTACTTCTAACCAAAAGGAGTCGCCCGATGTTGAAATCACGTTATCTGTTCGTGGTCCTATTAATCGTTATGCCGATGCTTCACCCGGTAGCCGCACAAAATAACACTTTCGCTGGAGCGGGCGCCGGCCAATCGATTACGCCCGCGGGCATCAACAACTCCTTCTTCGGAAACAACGCCGGCTTCAATAACACGAGCGGCAGCGTCAACTCGTTCTTTGGATTCGAGGCCGGTCAGAATAACACGACAGCCGTCGACAACTCCTTCTTTGGATCCCGGGCCGGCAGCGCCAACACTACCGGCCAAAGCAATTCCTTCTTCGGAAGTGAGGCGGGACGATCAAATACCACCGGCCTCAACAATTCCTTCCTGGGAACCTACGCCGGCCGATCAAACACGACCGGCGTCAGCAACTCTTTCTTCGGAGCCAGCACCGGCTGGAACAACACGACGGGCCTCGGCAATTCCTTCTTCGGAACCAGCGCCGGCTTCAATAACCTGACCGGCCGCTTCAACTCTTTCTTCGGATTCGTGGCCGGCCAAGCCACCACCACCGGCAACGCCAATTCCTTCTTCGGGGTGCAAGCCGGCTTCACTAACACGACCGGCGCCTCCAATTCTTTTTACGGATACCAGGCCGGCATGGGTAACACCACTGGCGTAGAAAATTCTTTCTTCGGATTCCGCGCCGGCGTATCCAACTCGATTGGCAACTTCAATTCTTTTTTCGGCATGCAGGCCGGGAGATCCAATACGACGGGCCGACAAAACTCCTTCGTCGGATTCAACGCCGGCCAGTTCAACACGACCGGAAGCGGCAACACCTTCGTAGGTCATAGTACCGGGCAATCCAACACGTCGGGAAATAACAATACTTTCGTCGGCGCTAATGCAAACGGAGCACCTGGCATAACCAACGCCACTGCTGTCGGCACTAACGCCGCTGTCGTTCAAAGCAACAGCCTCGTGCTGGGCAGCATCAACGGCGTCAACTCCGCCACTGCCAGCGTCGATGTCGGCATTGGCACCACGGCGCCAAAAACAAAACTGCACGTCGAGGGCGGCGATGTCTACATCTCGCAAGCGAGTAAGGGGATAATTCTCAAGTCGCCGAACACCTTTACCTGCAGCCGGCTGACCATAAACAACGCCGGGGCGCTGGTGGTTACAGTTCTCACGTCTTGCCCGTAACGATTCTGGCCGCTTAACTGAGAATTAATTGCACACTCTGGTATGGATTGGAGTAACTCTGGAACCGACATCCTCACATCTTCGGCAGAGTCACGCCGCGTTGGCCCTGGTACTTTCCGCCGCGATCCTTGTAAGACGTTTCGCAGACTTCATCCGACTCGAAGAATACAACTTGGGCAACGCCTTCATTCGCGTAGATCTTTGCCGGCAGTGGGGTCGTGTTGGAAAACTCGAGCGTAACGTAACCTTCCCATTCAGGCTCGAAGGGCGTGACGTTTACCAAAATGCCACACCGCGCGTAGGTGCTTTTGCCGAGACAGATCGTGAGGACGTTTCGCGGAATACGAAAGTATTCAACAGTGCGCGCGAGGGCGAAACTGTTTGGCGGAATGAGTACTGAATCGCCTTTCACGTCGACGAAATTCTTCGCGTCAAATTCTTTGGGGTCGACTATGGTGCTGTTGATGTTGGTGAAGAGTTTGAATTCGTCGGCGCAACGGATGTCGTAACCATAGCTCGAGGTGCCGTAGGAAACGATTCGCCGTCCATCCAGTTCCTTAACCTGACCGGGTTCGTATGGCTCAATCATTTTGAACTCGGTCGCCATCCGGCGGATCCATTTATCTGATTTTATGCTCATGATGGAAAAACAGAATACAGTAGACAGAATACAGAAGTCAGTAGTTAAAACGGGGGCTGTAGATTCGTTGGTTGACTCCTGTGTTCTGCCTTCTGTCTCCTGTCTTCTGCTTACTGCGTTATCTGCTTCTTTATGTAGATCGTGCCGTCTCCGACAGTGAGGTTGAAGAAGGCGCCGCCAGCACCGACTCGGGCTTTTATCTTTTGCGCTGTTTGGCCCTGCCGCTCGCGTGGCTGCAGTCCCTCGAATGAATTCTCAATTTTTCCGACCCGTAGAATTTCCGCATCGATATCGCCGCTGAACCCAGCGGGAACGGCAACAGTTATTTCTCCAGCGGCGAGCCGCAGTTCCGCTCCCACGCCGCGCCAACTCTTGACCGGAATCGTCAAGTTTAACTTTCCGATGGCTATCGTTGCCGACAGCGTGCCGCCGGAAAGTTTTAGATTCGCTTCGCTTTGAGTGGCGGAGAGTCGAACGTTGCCTTCAACACCGACGATGCTAACGGGCCCGCGCCCGGCATTGATTTCGAGGTCTATTGAAAACGGCACCCGAATTCGATAATCAATTTGCCAGGGCAATCCCAGGAGCGTTTTGGGAAACTTCTTCGCGACCGATCGCATAAAAGCCTTGTCGTGCGTTCCGGTACTGAGGACCTGCAGGTGATTCATATCCTCGTCGAGCACAAAAGTATTAACCGCGGCCAGCAGATCCAGATCTATTTCCGTGTCGGCGCGAAGTTGGATTTCGGCACTGATGTCAACTTCACTTCGCGGCCATCCCTCGATTGTGATCGAACCTTCAGGTGGACCAATAAGCGTCAGGGTGCCGCCATAAGCGAAGCGTCGCACTTCGTGTCTGATCGTGGTGCGCACGAGTTGAGGAGATCGATTTAGTGGAGGTTTTTTTTTCTGCTGTGAGTGTGCGGCGATTGGAACTGAGACGGGGATGACAAGCAGGACGAGCAAGCAAACAGTTTTCATTAGTTACCTATGATCGCGTTTTGTTAGAAGCGCCTGCGTTACGGAGACGGATAAGAACTCAGTCGCTGATAGTATCATCCGAGAGAAACCGTACAAACTAATGCGGGCGCCTGATCGAGTCGATCGAGGCGCCCGCAGATGTTTACTACTGAACTAAGTCTTAACGACGATGAAAAGTGATACTGCCCTGAAAGTTTGTGATTATCACTTTTGAGCGACCGTCAACAACAACTCCTTCATACTTGCGTCCATCGCCCATGCTTTTGAAGCGATCATTCCAAAACTCGCCGAGCGTAATCTTCCGGTTGGGCGCAGCGGCGACCAGATTAAAAGCAGAGTCGGCGGGAATGCGAATGTTGATGTTTCCCTTGCCTGATTGAAATTGGTAAGTTCCGCCTTTGGCAAACTCGCCATCGAATAAAATATCGCCGATAGTATTTTGCGCGAACACCTGTGTGGCGCGGATATCGGTAAGCGTGATGTCCCCTTCCGACGAAACATGTGCACGAACTAACCCGCCGTGGATGTTGTTCACGGTGATGTTTCCGCGTTTTGTTTCCAGATCGACTGAAGAGTTGATTGGAACCAGGAGCCGGAAGTTTATGTTTCCTATGTCACCGCGGCCGCGATTATCTCCCAGCACATCCACTATCAACTCGTCGCCACTTTGCCGCGGTGTCAGATTCGCCTTGGGCGATTCAAGCTCGGCCGAGAGCTTGATTTCGTCGCGGTTCCACGACTCGACGGTAATGGTGCCGGAAATATTTTTGAGTTCAACTCTGACGTTCTTGCCGGCCGGGTAACGTTTCGAGAGATGCTGTTGGGCCTGAGTATGGCCGACGCCGAGCGCAGCAATTAGCAGAAAGCCCGCAAACACCACAGCCTTCGAAGAAATGGGAATACGGGGGATTTCAAATCGCGCGGGCATTCGAGTTTTCATTAGCGTGGGGCTATTCAACAACTATTTTCTGTAACAATAAAATGGATAAAAGCCTGTTCTCACCGGGAGCCTCTTGCTGCCTCAACGTTCGTGGGCCACGTAGCAGCGGACAAGATGACTGCGCTCACAGCACCACACTTAGAGCTCTGCAAATTCTTTCAACAGCGAGAGCTTTTCGTTAAGCGCGGCATTCAACATTTCCTCTGAGACTTCGTCGTGGGGATTCTGACTCAAGCTATTGAGCGAGTCGTTCACCGTCTGATCGATCACTTGCAAGTTTCGATCGAAGGTCTCACGCATCTCCGGACTCCAGCGGGCCTTGTTGTATTCTACCCGTTGGTTCCAAAAAGAGATGAGCTGTTGTTGCTGCGAAACTCGATCGCGCACGCTCGCTGCCGCCAGGCTCATACTTGCATCCCTCGATGGAGCATTGGACACAGTCGGCCCTCCAATTTGATAACGACGCAGAGCAACAACGGTCGAGAGCGAAACCACCAAAACGATCGCCACGGCTGACGCTATCAGTTGGGGAAAAGAAAGTTCCCAACTGCGCCTGGTCCAATTCTTCCAGGAACTACTGCGGCGAAACTTTCCCAGCGCCGGCGCTGTTACGAGCGAACCAGCGCCTGACTCGATCATGTTACGTATACGCTGCCACAGCGCTTTCTCGTTTGGAGGCGCAGTGTACTGACCACGTTGACTTTGGCAAAAGCCCACTAGCGACTGAAGATCGTCGCGCACACCAGCACAACCAAGACATTCTTCAAGGTGCGCACTCAGTGTAGACTGATCTTCGCGGCTCAGGGCGCCATCAAGAAAATCGCTGATTAGATCCTGACACTTCTCGCAGTTCATTGTCTTTATAACCTCTAACCTGCCACTATTCGTTTCGTGTCGACCACGACGGACCGTGGCAATTTGGTTCTCAAGCAATCAAGGGGAGACTGCGTTCAAAAAACTTTGGCCCGGACTCCTTCGCCTTTTGGTTTCATGGGTGAAACCCTGGCAAGCACTGCTTGGAAGCTAGTCCTTTGACTTCTGTTGCCTAAGGAGGCCGCGCAATTTCATTCGGGCCTTGTGCAATTGCGACTTGGAAGTCCCAACTGAACAGCCCAGCATCCGGGCGATCTCTTCGTGTTCGTGTCCCTCAATATCGTGAAGGGTAAAGACCGTGCGGTAGCCGGGAGGCAGTTGACCGATGGCTTTGTCTAGCGCTATGCGATCCACTACCGGCATCGCATTGGGGTTTTCCGTCCCTTTCACTATCTGAATCGGCGTCTCGCCATCGTCCGTCGTCTGTTCCATCTTGACGCCGCGTTTGCGAAAGTGCATCAAGACTTGATTGACGGTTAGCCGATGCAGCCAGGTGGTAAAGGCCGACTCACCACGAAAGCTTCCAATTTTTCTAAAGAGCTGGATGAAGACTTCCTGAGCGAGGTCTTCTGCCTCCGAGACATTGCTGGTCATACGCAAACAGAGGGAGTAAACCCGGCGATTATGCCGCTGGTAAAGTTGCTCGAAGGCTGACATGTCGCCTTGAGCCGACTTCTGGGCCAGTGCGTAATCCGTCTCTTGCTGCGTCTCGGTTTCGGCTGCGGTCACGTGTTCGTATTGGGGCAAGCAACGAGCTTCGATTCTTTAGCGCCTGTTCGCCACGAGTATCACGAGTCCGCGTCTTTCAAAGGAGCGGCAACCTTCCTCAACATTTCCCTACGGGTGTTGCGGGGTGTTTGCCCTCAGCGCGGGTGTGATGCGGCGCTTCAAGCGCGTCGTTGCCTTACCCGACCCAAAAGATATTGAATTCCCCAGCCGCAACAACACTTTCGCTAAGGCGAAAGCTCAGGTCCAGTAGGTTCGATCAAGTGAGCGATAGCCCACCGCTTCGGCAACGTGCGCACAGCGGATTTCGTCAGAACCCTCCAAATCGGCTATGGTGCGGCTGACTTTCAGGATACGGTCATACGCGCGTGCTGACAAGCCAAGACGCGTCATCGCCCGCTCGAGCATTTCTTCGCAGCGCCATTAGGAGGTGGGCAAGAGAATGGCTAGAGAAAACTAAGAGGGTGAGGGACATGGTGGGAACGCGACACGATCATCGGTCGCCAGACGGCGGACGCCCAGTTTGAAATTTCAGCTCCGAACTCTTTGACTCTCATCTACCAACGGAAACAGCAATCTTAATAGACGTCTTAGGATAGATTGCTTTGGCATATCTTCAACAAGACTGGAGAAATGTGGTTGCTGTTTTGTCAATACAGCCTGAAACACTAATACTCTTCCGGCGGTCGGCTCAGAAGATGGTGACACGTCAGTCTCAGCATCCTGCACGATCTTCAATAATTCGCCGTCTACGTTCTTGTCAATCACGACAGCTTCTTCAGTAACCATAGAGCCTCCAAATGAAGTGTTATACGAAAAAACCCCGGTAGTGTTGCAACCACCAGATCTTTTAATTCCAAACGCTATGAAGCCTCCGCAATGTCAACGTGTACCTAAGCACGGCGACATACGGGAGCAGGTTGAAAATCAGTGATTCGCGGCCGTCTTCCAGGTCCAAGTGCCCCGGCCGAAGGCTGTCAATTGCAAGCAGGCCGATAACCTCTCTGCCCTCTTCACGATCACTGATAGGTATTAGCCAAACCATACGATAGGGCTTACCGTATTTACTCCGAAACCTTGAAAGATATCGGGGCTTACCCGTTTCGAGTGCCTTTACTGCGTTCTGCATTGTCGACACATCGTAGTATTTAGGTACAACCTTACCGGGATTGGATCGCTGTACACAGATGAGTTGCTGGGGATTAGTCGGGTCTTTGACGATGAGGTTCGCGTTGAAGTTGCCCTTGTCGCGATCTGTGACTGAGTATTCCAAATAAGACTTAATTGTGAGCAGAGCATTGATCTCGATTCTATTAATATAAGTCGAATAGTTAGTGTCCTCCAGAGACGCGGCGGCGTAATTGACCGCGGTGGCAAACATGGATTTTCGCAGCTTATATTCATGATCCCAAAGTCCCGGCTTGCGAAAAAACCGATATACTGGATGAGCGAAAACAAGAGCTATGCCGATTACGAATAATTTGCCGGCTAGAGAAAAAACAATTTGAGTGCCTAGCAGCGTAAACGGAACACAAAGGATCAGCAAGATACCGCTGATGCGAAATAAATCAAAAGCGACATCCCATTTCGACGCACCGCTGAACATTGCGTTGAGACGTCGAGCCAGCCGCCGAATGGGTCGCCGTTCAGCATAGAAATAAATACCTATTAAGAGGACGGTAACTATGCTTAAGACGATCCGTATCGTCCAAGACACAGCCAGTCCGAGCGTAAGAAATAAAAGAGGAATGCTCAGAACGCCGGCCCATCGCGCCGCCCGGTCGAATCTCTGTTCTAAGGATGATTGCCTTGAACCCTCTTGCTCAGAAGCAACATTTTCTGCCATTTTGAAGTCGACAAGAATGTGCGAGCCAATGGTCGGCCCCAGGTATTTCGTAGGCGGTGAGGTGGCGAAGATTTGTGCCACTAACGCCTCAGGTTCTGAAAAACAAAAGCAACAAGTCCGGCGGCCCGAAAGCTACAACTTACCTCCGCATTTGTCAACTATATCCCAGACCCCTGTGGTTGTTCTGGACCGGTTCAGTTTCCTGGGAGTCTTTCGGTTTCAGGTCCAGTAGGTGCGATCTAGTGAACGATAACCAACTGCTTCGGCAACGTGCGCGGAGCGGATTTCGTCAGAACCCTCCAAATCGGCTATGGTGCGGCTGACTTTCAGGATGCGGTCATAGGCGCGTGCTGACAAGCCGAGACGCGTCATCGCACGCTCGAGCATTTGCTCGCTCTCGGCATCGATGCGGCAGTGTCGGCGAATCATTCGTGGCGTCATTTCCGCGTTGGAAAAGATTTTTTCAGTTGTCAGGCGAGTGCGTTGTTTTTCCCGCGCGGCAATCACACGCTCGCGAATCGTAGCCGAGTCGTCAGTTTCCGGCGGCGCATCTCCTGTTAAATCACGAAACTTCACCGCGGGCACATCAATGTGGATATCGATTCGATCCAACAGCGGACCCGAGATGCGTCCCACGTAACGCTGAATTTGCAAAGGTGTGCAGCGACATTCGCGCGTGGGGTCATTCCAAAAACCGCACGGGCAAGGATTCATCGCCGCGGCGAGCATAAACGACGCGGGAAACGTCAGCGACATTGCGGCACGACTGATGGTGACCTTTTGATCCTCGAGAGGCTGGCGCAACACTTCCAAAACGCTGCGATCAAACTCCGGCAATTATTCAATTATATTAGCAAGGAAGATACCTGACATTAAGAAAATCTGAGACTTCTGAATGCTTAACGTGTCAGGGTCTTAGCGCCTCTTTCTCAACGAAATTTGGTACCGTTAATTACAGATGGGTAGATTGGGATAGGAATACAATCAAACAACGGTGATAAGACCCGTTTTGGGGTAATCGGATCAGCGCGGCAACTAAATTTCCGGTGAATTTCAAAGGCTGTTTCTGTCAAATATCACCACGTAAAACGAACGTCTACTTAACGTGCTAGTTTGACGGCCTCAACGCAAACACCGTTTCGTGGGTATGAGATGGTGTTTTTATCCGTCCGCTGTAGCTTCGCTCCGATAAAGCTCTGCGAGCAAAGCATAGGAGGCGCTGTGATGGAGTATGCGACCAGAGAGATCGAAGTAGAACTGTGATGCGTCAGATTCGATCGTCTCGTGTTCGGTGGGAGCGGCGGCCGACAACGGGAAGTAAAGGGTGACGAGTTTGTTATCTGGCAGTACGATCGCAACGTAGTGTCCAGGCTTCGAATTAACGTACCGGACGAGTTCGAGCGCGCATGCTGCAAATGAGCTAAGAAGGTTAGCCACGACGCTCATGAGGCGCGATTTCCGTCGCAGCTCGCTCTCAGAGAAATGTGGTTGA
>DASYMB010000059.1:0-3945 GCA_036009285.1 Pyrinomonadaceae bacterium
GTAGTTGGGAAAGCCACTTTGGACGTTGAGATCACCAATATTGATATGCAGGGAATCTGGTTGTTGATGAATGATAAGGAGTTCTTTCTGCCTTTTGAAAGATTTCCTGAGTTTAGAGATGCAACTGTAAGCGAGATTCACAATGTTCGAATGGAAGGTGACGGTGAACTTCATTGGCCAGATCTCAAACTCCGCTTGCCGGTAACGTCAATCGGGATACCGACGCTCATTCCGGTGTTGGCTGAGGCGGAGTAATCAACTAGACCAAAGCCGAAGAGCATTTTGGCAACGCGAATCTGGAGAGAGTTTCCCTGCGTTAAGACGATTGACGAACACCGCTAATGAAACTCAATCGCTAATATCCCTCATCAGGACCCGCGGCGAAGCGGCTGAAGATTCATCAGATCAGCCTTCTTCTTAGTAAATCCAACGCGGCTTGCGAGGCGCGCCAGCGAATGAGTTGGCGATCGCCGGGGATCATTAGTTTGCGGTGTTCCGTATGAACGTCATCGGCGAGGGCGATGTAAACAAGCCCCACGGGTTTCTCTTCGCTGCCTCCGCCGGGGCCGGCAACGCCCGTCACTGCCAAACCAAAATCCGTGCGCGCACGTTTGCGAATTCCCTCCGCCATTGCTTCAGCCACCGGCGCGCTCACCGCGCCATGTTCAAGCAACAACACCGGCTCAACACCCAGCGCTCTCGTCTTCGCATCGTTCGAATAAGTCACTGCGCCTTCGATGAAATATTTCGACGAGCCGGGAACCTCCGTTAGTCTTTCGGCAATTAGTCCACCGGTACAACTTTCAGCCACCGACAAAGTGTAACCACCCAGGGTCAGCCTCAGGCCGACCACTTCCTCCATCTTCTCGCCGGCAAACGAAAAAACTGAGTTGCCCAATCGTTCTTCCAGTTGGCCCGACAGCTTATCAAGCAAGGTGTCAGCTTCCGCTTCGGTTCTGCCGCGTGCGGTGAGATGAATCTCAATCTCGCTTTGATTGAACAGGATCGTTGTTTGCGGGTTGTCGTATTGCGTGTAGATGGGCGCGATCTTTTCGTCAACTGCCGACTCACCCAACCCGGCTACGCGCAGCATTCGACGTACAACTTTTACCGAACCCGCTCGACCAACCAGTCTCGGCAGCACATGATTCTCGAACATCGGCTTCATTTCCCGAGGCGGTCCCGGCAACAACACGATCGCGACCCCTTCGTGCTCGATAAACAAACCCGGCGCGCTGCCGTTGGGATTGGGCAACACTTCCGCGCGTTCGATCACCATCGCCTGGCGTGAGTTTCGTTCAGGCATTACCTGTCCAAAACTCCGAAACCGTTCGCGTAGTTCTGCGAGGATGGTTTCGTCAAGCAAGAGCCGGCGGCCCAGAGCGCGCGCGGTGACTTTGCGAGTCACATCATCCTCAGTTGGGCCAAGACCGCCGGTTGTGATCACCACCTTCGAGCGCCGCGTCGCATCACGGATCGCCTCTTCGAGCCGCGCGTCGTCATCGCCCACGATGGTTTTTAGTTTTACTTCAATGCCGATGCTGTTCAGCTTTTTGGTGAGCCAGAGACTATTGGTATCGGTGCGATCGGGAGCGAGCAACTCCGAACCTATCGCGATGATTTCGGCTGTGAGCGTTTCGAGCAACAGGTGTGGACCCGGGGTGCAGAATCAGGAAGCTTCGGGCTCTTCCTGGTAAATGTCGTTTAATACTTCAGAGATTGTGGGCGGCGCGGTAATAGACTTGAGCGAGCGTTGATTGGAGATTGGTAAATCCCGCCGCGGCGAACGAATCTGTTCAGACATTTCGACTTCGTATGCCTCGACCATGCGCCTGAGTTGCTGTTGGCTTTCCGCGAGCAGTCGGGCAGCGCGTTCCTGGTGCATGCGTTCGAGACTTGCAATCGCGGCATTTATTTTTGCATAACGCTTTGGCCGCCGTTCAATGTGTCGCAGTCTTTTTACGTAGTGCCGCAACTGCCGCGACGGTAATACGTGGCGGCTTTCTTTCAAGACTTCTTCTTCAGCCGCGAACCCCAGTTGCTCGACCGCCGCATTGTGATCGCCAATCGAATGATACAAGGCGCCGAGGGCGAAGCGACTCAAAGGCGGCGAATCCGGCATCGACCGGATCACCTTCTCGCCGATTTTTATGACCTGCGCAATTTCAAAGTGGTACCGGCTTCGTTCGCCATCGATCAGTATTTCATTAGACACGACGTAAAAACCAAATATGACTTTGGCCCGGCGATTTGCATGGATTTTGAGAGCGAGGAAGATCAGGAAGGCCACCACAGCAACACCAACGAGGATAACCGGCGCGCGCACTATCGCCACCACGCCAACGATCGCCGCGACGACAACGATGCCGGAGCCGATCCTGATCGCCCATTTATTTTTGCTTGCAGTCATTCGGAAAGTCCCGGAGGGACGAAAAGTTTATAGAACCCAAGTGGGAAAGAGAACCCGAAGCCCATTTATGGGTGAAAGAGGAACGTTGCGCTCCTAGCGAAGCTAAGTCCGTTTCCAGCATGTTCTATAAACATTGTGCCGCTATGCGGCTGGGAGCGACGTGCCGCGGCGTTACACGTCCTCTGTTGTTTAGTTATTGCTGAGTCTCTGACAAATCGCTGTGCCTACTTGTTCAGTAGAAAGACTCCCACCCAAATCCCGAGTCGTCTCGTTACTAGAGATAGCGGCGCCGACCGCTTTCTCAATCGCCTCGCTTGCTTTCGTGTTACCCAAATATTCTAGCATCATCGCCGAGGTCAGAATAGCGCCTACCGGATTCGCTATGCCCTGTCCCGCAATTGCCGGCGCGCTACCATGAACGGGCTCGAACAGCGAGGTGCGGCCGGGATGAATATTGCCGGAAGCAGCGAGGCCGAGTCCGCCCTGAATCGCCGCGCCAAGATCAGTAAGAATATCGCCGAAGAGGTTATTACTAACGATCACGTCATACTGCGCCGGGTCAAGCACCATAAACATCGCCATCGCATCGACGTATTGATGCTTAGCTTCTATCTCCGAATAATCCGCCGCGACTTCCTTAAAAACGCGTTGCCATAAATCTCCGCCAAAGCGTTGCACGTTTGATTTGTCGGCCATGGTCACGCGCTTCCGCCCCCTGGCGCGCGCATACTCGAAAGCAGCGGTGATGATTCGTTCGACACCCCGGCGCGTATTGAGTTCCTCTTGAGTAGCAATCTCTTCCGCAGTTCCCTTCTTCAGAAAACCACCCGCCCCACAATAAGCGCCTTCGGTGTTTTCACGGAAGACTACGAAGTCGATCTCTTCAACAGTGCGGTTGCGCAAGGGAGTCAAGCGGGGATCCAGAAGACGAACCGGACGCAGGTTGATATAAAGATCGAGCCCGCGTCGCATTCCCAATAGAATGTCTTCAGCATGTTGATTGGAAGGAACGCGCGGGTCGCCAAAGGCGCCGGCAAGAATGGCATCGAATTCGCCGGCGAGCAGCTCGAGCGCACCGGCTGGAAGTGAAACTCCTTCACGCAGAAACTTCTCAGCGCCCCAATCGAAATGAGTAAACTCCACTTCGACACTGTGCGTTTTGCGTATGCGTTCGAGTACGCGTACAGCTTCGCGGATGACTTCAGGACCGATACCGTCGCCCGGTATGACAGCAATTCTAGGTTTTGAAGGACTCATCAGTTCTGCAAAGATTTCTTCGGCAGGTCTCGAGTTAAATCATTTTCATTGAGGGACCGCGGGCGTCGGTGACGCGAGCCTCGCGGGCGGCCGTTTTTCTGTTTGGGCCAATCGCTCGGCGATCTTCGGCAAACTTGCAAACAAAACATCGCCGACAATCTTCATGCTCTGAGCGGAAACCTTATCCAATGTATCGTCAGCTTTATGCCAGTAGGGATAGCCAGTGAGTTGAATGAGATCGAGCGAATCAATTCCGGCCCGAAGAAAGGGTTCGTGAT
>DASYMB010000060.1:0-4557 GCA_036009285.1 Pyrinomonadaceae bacterium
TTTCGCTGAATTTGCTCTTTCGCATTCTGGCCTCCTGGCGTCATACTCGCCCGGAAACCTCTACTTTTCAATGGCTCTGTTTTTGGGGAGGGTTACACTGTTCCGCCAAATAATCGTGGATAAGAAATTATTCTCTCCAAATATCTCATCCATAAGCATCCGAAGGTCAGCGACCTCCGCATCTCCTATCGAAACGAAAATAGCTCCGTCTTCGCGCAGTAAGTTCTTCAGTAATTGGAGCCGTGGATACATCATGCAGCACCACTTGTCATGGCGCGTAAAGTCTTCACCTTCTTTGCCTACTGTTTTCCCAATCCATTCTTTGAACTGCGGCTGCGTGAGGTTGTCGTTGTAAACCCAGCCTTCGTTACCAGTGTTGTAAGGTGGATCGATGTAGATGCACTTGATACGCTCAGCATGCGTGGGCAACAGTGCCTTGAGTGCAAGCAGATTGTCACCTTCGATGATTAGATTGCCGTCAAGACTCGGCTTCTCACCCTTCGGCAGCACCGACAACTTTGGATCGAATTCAAGCGTGTGATGAGGGACGGTGTGATGATACGACTCAATCGCAGTCTTCCCTTTGAACTGAATGACCGGCATGCATTCTCCTGAGCGGAGGTGAATTTAAGCGGAGCACACTTCTAACCGATTTCCCGAGGAATTTCAACCATGAAGGAACTTCTGCCAACGCCCGCGAAATGCAAGGAACGCTATCCGTGGTGGAATACTTCTTTTAAATGAGCTGACTTACCTACAACGCAGCTATCAGCCGCCGGGACGGTTAAGCCTTCTCAAGGCCAGCGTATTTTTGGATGAGTTTCTTTTGGCCGTAGCCGGGGAAGGTGACGGTAAGTTTTAGGGAGTCGCCGACGCCCTCGCGGCGAAGGACGAGGCCGCGGCCGTACTTCGCGTGTTTGACGTAGGACCCGGGGATGAAATCCGAGGGGGCGGTTTCGGGTTTCGAGTTTCGAGTTTCGTGTTCAGAGTTGGGAGTTCGGGGTTCGGAACCCGAGGCTTGAGACCCTGGACGTTGGACGGTGGACGTTGGTCTTTGTGAGTGGCGGCGGTTGGATTTTTCTTGCTCCGCTTTTTCTCGCGATGATTGGAAGGTGCCGCTGGTGTTGCCGAGTTGGGCGGTGCGCTGTTTGAAGAATTCGGCGATGGAGTCGACGCTGTTGTAGGTTTTGCCTGCGTAGTTGGTGTTGTCTTTGCGAGCGCTGCCACGGTCGGTTGAACGATAACTAACCGCGCTCTCCCTCATGGTCGGGCTACTGCCCCGCTCGCTACCGGTTGCCATGGCCCGGTCGCTACCGCTCGCGGTTCTGACAGGAGCGCTGCCGCGGCGATATTCGCCGTGCTCGTAGTCGATCGACGATGAGCCGCGGGCGAAGGAGAGCCAGGAGTTTCCTCGTGAAAGATCTTCCATTAAATCCAAAGGCATCTCATTCAAAAACTGTGAAGGTTCGGAGGCGAGCTCTTCGCCGTAGACGCGACGCTTCATTGCGTGCGTGACGTAAAGAAATCTTTCCGCGCGCGTCATCGCGACGTAACAGAGGCGGCGCTCTTCTTCCAACTCCGCCGGATCCGTTGCCGAACGTGAATGAGGGAAGAGGCCGTCTTCGAGTCCAACGATAAAGACGAGCGGAAACTCAAGACCTTTGGCTGAGTGCGCGGTCATGAGTGTTACCGGCGCGTCGCCTTTGTACTGGTCAGTGTCGGAAACAAGTGCGGAGTGATCGATAAATTCGCGCAGGCCTTCGATGCCTTGCTCGTCGTAATCGACGGCGGCGTTTACGAGTTCTTGCAAGTTCTCCAGACGCGCTTCGGCTTCGTCAGTCTTCTCCGACTTGAGGGAGTTCTCGTAACCGGTGTCAAAGATAGCGGCTTTGACGATATCTGATGGCAAAGCGATCGATGACGATTGACCGTTGACGGATGACGTGCCGGCCATTTCGCTGAGACGGAGGATGATTTTGCGGAAGCTTCGCAATGCTGAGACGGCGCGGGAGCTGAGGTTTTGAGGGTCGTCGATCACGAGGGCGATGGTGTCCCAGAGGGAGAGGGAATCGCGGCCGATGACGAGATGGTCGCTATTGTCGCGATCGCCAACGCCCTCCCTAACGGTTGGGCTACTGCCCCGCTCGCTGACGCTCGCGCCGGCAGACAAGATGTCTGCGCTCCCAGCGGCAGGCGGGCTTTGGACATTGGACGTTGGACTTTGGACACCGATTGCGGCGCGGCGGGTGAGTTCGTCGAGAGTTTGTTTGCCGATGCCGCGCGGCGGGCTATTGATGACACGTTGCAGCGCGATTGAGTCGTTTGGATTCAGCGCGAGCTTCAAATACGAAATGATGTCGCGCACTTCCATGCGCTCGTAAAACGAGAAGCCACCGACGATGTTGTAGGGCAGTCCGGCGCGGCGCATCGATTCTTCAAAGACGCGCGATTGCGAATTCGTTCGATACAAGACTGCCGCTCGTAGATCGTATTCTTCCTGCCGGTGCTCGAGTATTTTCGAAGCGACAAAACGCGCTTCCGATTCCGCATCAAACGCCTGAAAGTAGCGCACGCGATCGCCGCGCGGATTTGAAGTCCAAAGGTTTTTTCCCTTGCGCTCGATGTTGTGCTTAACGACCGCGCCGGCAACATCGAGAATTGTTTGCGTCGAGCGATAGTTTTGTTCGAGCCGAATTGTTTGCGTGTTTGGAAAATGCTTTTCAAAGTTAAGGATGTTGGTGATGTCGGCGCCGCGCCATTTATAAATTGACTGGTCCTCATCACCGACCACCGCGATGTTTTGTTGCTTCTCGGTCAACAGACTGATCAATGCAAACTGGAGCGAGTTTGTATCCTGATACTCATCGACAAGAATGTAGCGAAACTTGTTGTTGTACTTCTCGCGCACTTCGGGAACCTGGCGCAACAGGCGCACGGTCTTGATCATCAGGTCGTCGAAGTCGAGCGCGTTGTTCGTGTGCAGGCGCTCTTCATACGTCGCGTAAACGCGCGCCATTGCCGCTCGCCGCTCATCGACGTAATCGGCGCGAGCAGCGAAGGCTTCAACATCTTCGCCGCGATTCTTCGCGGAGCTGATCGCAGACTGGGTGGCGCGCAGACCGAGATGCTTTTCGTCGTAACCCAGGTCCTTGATGCTGTTTTTGATCAAACGCACGGAGTCGTCCTGATCGTAAATGGTAAATGTCCGCGTGTATTTGTCGTTCAGCTTTTCGATGTCCTGGCGAAGGATGCGGACGCACAGGCTATGGAACGTCGAGACGAGCGGGGCGCTGGAAAGTTCCTGATCGCGCAACAGTCGCTGCACGCGCTGTCGCATTTCCTGCGCGGCTTTGTTGGTGAACGTGACCGCGAGAATATTCCACGGCGCGACGCCTTTCTCCGCGATCAGATAGGCGATGCGATGCGCAATCACGCGCGTCTTGCCTGAGCCCGCGCCGGCGAGGATTAGGAGCGAGCCTTCGGTTGAGCGGACAGCTTCGCGTTGTTGTTCGTTGAGATCGGCCAGGTAATCCATTTAGCTTTCAGTCGCTTCCCGCTTCTTTTGCCAGTTTCAAGACGGCTGCACGCGTTTTCTTGTCGAGTCGGAATCCTTTTGTGTCTAGTTTATCTAAGATTGATCTTACTTCAACCAGGAGACCAGATTGTTTCGCCTTCAACAGAACTCCCAGCGTTCCCGTGAATGTAATACCTAACTGCCGAGCGTGCTGTTGGGCGAGTGCGTCGTCAAGCAGTAACAGTGAATCTGGACTAACAAACGCCAAGGCAAGAACCTCTCCTTCGCCCTTGCCAAGGGATGTCGGAAATCTAATTGTTTGCTCGGGGGCCGCTGTCCGCACCTTGAAGCGCGACATTTCCGCGACACCGGGCAGATTAATACCATGATCCCGTCCCTCAGCCAGTTCGTTTTCAACTGCTTCAGGAATCGTTATCTCTGCGTACAGCCTGAAAAGCAAATCAAGCAGTTCGACCTGATATAGATACTGTATGGGTGAGGTGTCGGAAATAACATCAGGCACTTGTCAGATCCTGCTTCAACTCTTCTTCCTCCGCTCGAAACGCTGACACGCCGTATTCCGAGAGCCTGTTGAGGAAGACTGTTCGCGGAACACCCGCAAGGGAAGCGGCTGCGCCAGACGAAAGGCGACCTAGTTCGTAGAGTTTGGCGGCGGCCGCGAATCTGAACTCTTCAGCCGCCTCGAGTGGAGAGAGGTTCAATGCCGCCATGGCATCATCCGGTATTGGAATATTTATCTGACTCAAAACATCGCTCCTGTTTCAAAGCCAATCCTGACCCATCAGTCAGACTCTGTCAACCGATCAGGTTTCGGTAGAAATAACTTGCGGGTACAAATTCTCTGGCTAGCGGCAATGAAGTAAAACACCCCTCAATTAGTGAGCAGTTTGACCACAAGAATCGGATAGAAGCGGTGTAACAAACTCGCTAACATGGCTGCCAGTTACGAATGAAGCCACATAGGAAGGTGATATTATGAGTGCATTAATGAAAGAACAGATCAATTTGTTGCCGGACGATCA
>DASYMB010000061.1:0-9834 GCA_036009285.1 Pyrinomonadaceae bacterium
CCAAAGATGATCCCGCCTTCCATCTGCGCTTTCACCGAGTCGGGATTTATCACGCGCCCGCAGTCGACTGCGCAAACCATGCGATGCACGCGAACCATGCCGTTCTTATCAACTGACACTTCGGCAACCTGGGCTACATAACTATCAAACGAGAAGTGCGTGGCGATACCACGGCCTACGCCTGCGGGAAGCGGTTTGCCCCAGTTTGCTTTCTCCGCGACCAGATCGAGCACCGCGCGCATCCGCGGTTGGTTGGCAAGCAGAGTGCGGCGCAACTCATACGGATCTTTTCCGCCGGCATGGGCCAGTTCATCGAAGAAGGCTTCGACTGCGAAGCCGTTGTGCGAGTGGCCCACCGATCGCCACCACTGGACCGGAACGCCGATCTTTGGAGTATGGAGATCAACTTGCAGATTTGGGATGGCATAAAGCAAGTCTGCCGCGCCTTCGACTGATGAGCCGTCAATTCCGTTCTTGATGCCGAACTGCTCAAACATTGTCCCCTGCATGATCGACTGGCCCACGATCGTATGTGTCCAGGCAACCGGATTACCCGCGGCGTCAACGCCGCCAACCATCCGGTCGTACCACATCGGCCGGTACCAGCCGCCCCGAATGTCGTCTTCGCGCGTCCAGACAACTTTAACGGGAACCTTCGCCGCCTTCGCAACCTGCACGGCTTCGATAACGAAATCCGACGCAGGGTTAGCGCGGCGACCGAACCCGCCACCGAGCAGGGTGGTATGAATCTGCACCTGTTCGGGCTTCAGCCCCGCCGTCGCAGCCGCCGCCATGCGGTCCACCGTTTGAAACTGGGTGCCGGTCCAAATCTCGCAACTGCCGGCGCGCAAGTCGACCACACAGTTCAGCGGCTCCATCATGGCGTGGGCCAGGTAGGGCACTTCGTATTCCGCCGTTATCGTTTTGGCGGCTCCGGCGAGGGCCTTTGCCGGATCGCCTACCTTGCGAGCCACCAGCCCGGGAGTTTTCGCGAGCGTTGCATACTGCTCGCGCATGCCAACGGTTGAAAGATCCTTGTTTGGACCGTCGTCCCAGGTAACTTCCAGTCGCTCTCGCCCAAGTTTGGCAGGCCAAAACCCATTCGCGATCACGGCCACCCCGGAAGGCACCTGCACCACGTCCTTCACTCCCGCCACCGCCTTCGCTTTCTCGGCATTGAGGCTCCGAACCTTGCCGCCAAACACGGGCGGTCGCGCGACCATTGCCGTCATCATTCCCGGAATCTGAACGTCAAGACCGAATTGAGCGCTACCGTTAACCTTCGCCGGCGTATCGAGACGTCGCGTAGGTTTGCCGATCAACTTGAAGTCTTTCGGATCTTTCAGCGGTACATCTTTGGGCGGCGTGAGCGTTGCCGCCATCTTGGCGAGTGAGCCGAAAGACGCCCGCCGGTTGCCGGTTGCGTCAATCACAAAACCATTCGCAGCGTGCAAACTCTGCGGTTCAACCTTCCAGTTTTGTGCAGCGGCTGCGATCAGCATGACGCGTCCGGTGGCGCCGGCCTTTCGCAATCGTTCCCACTCCGACGCGGTGCTGGTGCTGCCGCCGGTCATCTGGATACCAAAGCTCGGGTGATTATAGGCGGCATCGACGGGAGCGGACTCTACCTTGATCCTGGTCCAGTCGGCCTCGAGTTCTTCGGCGACGAGCATTGGCAAAGAGGTGTAGACGCCCTGGCCCATCTCGGATTTGTTCACGATGATTGTGACAGTGTCATCCGTGGCTATCCGTATAAACGCATTCGGAGCAAAGCTATTAGGTTGCACAAGCTGAGGCGTGTTGGCGGAAACTCCGGCATGAGCTAGCTGAGGAAGATACAAACTAACCAACAGACCGCCGCCTACCGCCGCTCCGGTCTTAATAAAATCGCGCCGCCTTAAGACTGTCGCGCTCATTTCGCTCCTCCCGCTTTGATCTCAGCGGCGCGATGGATGGCCTGGCGAATCCGCGAGTAGGTGCCGCAGCGACAAATGTTGCCCGTCATTCCTTCATCGATATCGGTATCTGTAGGGTTGGAATTTTCTGCCAACAACACTGCTGCGCTCATGATCTGGCCTGACTGGCAGTAGCCGCATTGCGGCACATCGATTTCCATCCACGCCTTCTGCAGCGGATGACTAAGATCCGGCGAGAGTCCTTCGATGGTTGTGATCTCTTTGCCGGCGGCGTCTGCAACTCGCTTGACGCAGGAACGGATTGCTTCGCCGTTCAGATGTACGGTGCAGGCGCCGCATTGCGCCATGCCGCAACCATACTTTGTTCCTGTCAGACCCAGCGTTTCCCGCAACACCCATAGCAGTGGTGTTGCCGGATCAACGTCGGCATTCATCTGTTTGCCGTTAACTTTAAGAGTGATCACAACTGGAGTCCCTTCCACTTCGGACCGGTTTGTTTCGGGTTGGAGTTAATAATAAATCGAGAAACGAGAATGGTAAATAGCAGAAGCCCGACCGTTAGGAAGGGCTTGAGTCAGGCCGCGACGATCTGAACCACGAAGGCACAAAGCCCACGAAGAATATACAGGCAACGTTAGCGGATAAGGTTCTTTGTGCCTTGTGGTTGGAGCCCTTGCTGACGCGCGGGCTTCAGCTTGGAAAATGTTTAGAACCTTGCCGGTATTCGCCGGAGGTGATGAACGCCTTGACCATCTCGGCGTCCACGAAGTTGCCGTTAAATTGATTCAGCTTATTCAATCAGAAATTGTAGCCGGCGAAGTCGAGCGTCGTCTCGGGAGGATCGTTGGGGTTTCGTCTGAGGTACCACAAACTCGACTTTGGCCAAACGCAGCAAGCCAAAGGTTGAACTCTAAACTTCTTGAATGCTTGCCAACCGTTAACACTCTGCGGATGCGCTAAGCGTCGCTACTCAAATCGCAAGTCCACCATCGACTTGAATCACCTGGCCGGTGATGTAGCGGGCGTCCGGTGAAAGCAGGAAGCAGGCGATGCGCGCGATTTCGTCGGCCTCGGCAAAGCGACCGAGCGGAATCTGCTCAATGATTTTTGCGCGATAAGTTTCATCGAGCACGTCGGACATGTCAGTCGCAACCATGCCGAGCGCGAGCGCATTGACCGTTACTTTCCGGCTCGCAACTTCCTTTGCCAAAGCTTTCGTCAACCCAACCATTCCCGCTTTCGATGCCGAGTAGTTTGACTGTCCCGCCATGCCGACTTCGCCGCTGATCGATGAAATGTTGAGAATCGATCCGCCCTCTTCCTGTCGCAGCATTGTTCTCAGCGCTGCTTTGGCAAAGTTCCAGGCGCCTTTGAGGTTTGTGTCCATCACCGAATCCCAATCGGATTCCTTCATGCGCAGTATCAGATTATCGCGCGTGATGCCCGCGTTATTGACGAGGAAATCAATGCGTCCAAAAGCGTCTTTAACCGTTTTCACCATCTCCGCGGCTGCCTCGGTGTTTGCCACATCGCATTGCATCGCTAGCACGCGCACGCCGAGGGCTTCGATTTCTTTGGTCAGCAACTCCGCCGCCTCGGCGCTCTTCGCATAGTTGAAGGCGACGTCCGCGCCGCGGCGGGCGAGTTCAAGCACAATGGCGCGACCGATGCCGCGGGTGGCCCCGGTGACGACCGCGGTTTGTCCGGAGAATTGTTTTTGATCAGACATTAGATTTTTGATCAGTTACAGGGAGATGTTCAATCTTGAGTGCTTTCTGAAACACTCATGAAAGTTGGAGTGACTGCAGATACTCGCGAAACTCGGACGCAAGCTCTTCATGTTTTAACGCAAACTCAACGGTCGCACTCAGGAAACCGAACTTGTCGCCCGCATCGTAGCGCGTTCCTTCAAAGCGCACGCCATAAAACGGTCGCTTCTTCAAAAGTGAACGCATCGCGTCAGTAATCTGAATCTCTCCACCTGCGCCGGGCGGTGTTTTCTCAATCTCGTCGAAGATGTCAGGCGTCAGCACGTAGCGGCCGATGATTGCGAGATCAGACGGCGCTTCAGCAAACGCCGGCTTCTCCACCATGTCTTTTATTTTATAGACACCCGCTTCTACCTCGTCGCCATTGATTACGCCGAACCGCGAAATAGCCGCGCCCGCGACTTGCCAGATACCGACCACCGGCGCGTCGTATTTTTCGTAGACGTCGAGTAGTTGCCTCAGCGCCGGCGTTTTGGAGTCGATGATATCGTCGCTCAACATTACGGCGAACGGCTCATCGCCAACCAGGTCGCGCGCTTGCAACACTGCGTGGCCCAACCCCAGCGCCTGGCGTTGTCGAACGTAGCTCACGCGCGCCATTTCGGAAATCGCACGCATGGCTTGCAACTCTTTTTGTTTCCCGCGTTCTTCTAAAAGTTTTTCCAGTTCAAACGAAACGTCGAAGTGATCTTCGATGGCAGCTTTGCCGCGCCCGGTGACGATGATGACGGATTCAACTCCCGACGCGACCGCCTCCTCGACCACGTATTGGATCAAAGGCTTATCCACCAAAGGCAACATCTCTTTTGGCGAAGCCTTGGTGGCGGGCAGGAAACGCGTACCCAAACCGGCGGCGGGGAAAACTGCTTTACGAACTTTTTGCGGCATTGAGAAAATTGGGATTGCGAATTTCGGATTGCGAATTTAACAAACGACAGCAAGCGCGTCTGCAGCTAGTGCCCTAATTTGTAAAGCAAACTGTTAGTTTGCGATGAGTGAATGCATTCAACGCTCGCGCAAACTAACAGTTTGCGTTACAAAAACTAAACCAGGACGCTACCTGTCTCTGGGCTAGCTGGCGTTTGTGCATCGTTTGACGGTACATTCTAGTTTTCTAAAAGGCCGTCTCTCTTACCACATTTTACAGGAATAGAACAATGCTTGATCTCAACTACGTGCGAGAAAATCTCGAGCAGGTGCGCGCCGGGTTGCAGATGCGCGGCGTGGCGCCGGAGGTCCTCGATGATTTTGCGGAAGCTGACGCTGAGCGCCGGCGCATCATTGCCGAGTCAGACGAACTCAACGCTAAGCGAAACTCCGCCAGTCGGGAAATCGGCTCCTTGATGAAGGAAGGCAAACGAGAAGAAGCGGAAGGACGTCGCGAGGAAGTCAACCAGTTGAAGCAGCGCATCGCCGAGTTGGACCAGTGGCGCGACCAGGCGGAGACCCGCATGCGCGATCTGCTTTCGACGCTGCCTAATGTTCCACATGAGAGCGTGCCGGTCGGCAAGGATGAATCAGCAAACGTTGAAGTCCGGCGCTGGGGCACGAAACCGGATTTTGATTTCGAGCCCCGGGACCACGTGGATCTGGGGACGGCGCTCGGGATTCTCGATCTTGATCGGGCCGCAAAAATTGCCTCGGCACGATTCGCTATCCTCAATGGCGAAGGCGCGCGGCTGGAACGGGCCCTCATCAGTTTCATGCTCGACGTGCATGCGCGCGAGCATGGTTACCGGGAAACCTTGCCGCCTTTCATCGTCAACAAGGAAGCTTTGTTTGGCACCGGCCAATTGCCAAAATTTGAAGCGGACCTTTTTAAACTAACCGACGAACGCGAGTTGTATCTTGTGCCGACTGCTGAAGTGCCGGTAACGAACTATCACCGCGAAGAGATACTCGACGCGTCGCAGCTACCCTTGACGTGGGTTGCTTATACGCCGTGCTTCCGCTCCGAGGCCGGCAGCTATGGACGCGACACGCGCGGTTTGATCCGCCAGCACCAGTTTGAGAAAGTCGAGTTGGTGAAATACGCGTTGCCGGAAAACTCTTATGATGAACTCGAGTCGCTAACCCGCGACGCAGAAGTGATCCTGCAAAAGCTCGGACTGCACTATCGCACTATCGCGCTGTCAACCGGCGACATTGGTTTTGGTTCCGCGAAGACTTACGACATCGAGGTTTGGCTGCCGTCGCAGAACACGTTTCGCGAAATTTCGTCATGCTCCAACTACGAAGCGTTTCAGGCGCGTCGGGCGCAGATTCGCTTCCGCCGCGCGGGTGGAGCGAAGCCTGAGTTTGTGCACACGCTGAATGGATCGGGACTGGCGGTAGGAAGAACCTGGATCGCGATACTGGAAAACTACCAGCAGGCGGACGGTTCGATTGTTATTCCGGAAGCGCTCAGACCTTACATGGGCGGCGCGGAAAAGATCAGTGGGCAGTGAGCAGTGGGGCAGTAGCCCGACCGTGAGGGAGGGCGCTTAGTAGCGATTTTAGCGGACGCCCTTCCTGACGGTCGGGCTACTGCCCCAGGCTACTGCCCCGTCCTACTTAATAACCAGATCAAACGGCATCACCAGGGAAGATTCCCCCGTCTTCATCCGATCAAGCATCGTCATGTAACGCACCGCGCGGCGCGCATCGTCAGGCAGGGTTGCGAGCATGGCCTGCTGTTGTCTTGCTTTCACTGATGCTTCATCTCCCTGACTGAGCAGTTCCTGGATGAACGTGCGCGGATAAGGAAGTATTACTCGATGCACGCCTTTATCCTTTGGAATGTTTGCCAACTCCTTCGCTATTTCGACCGCGCGATCCAAGCCGCCAAACTCATCCACCAATCCGCGCTCTCTACCCTGCGCGCCGGTCCAGACGCGGCCCTGGGCTACCGAGTCGATATACTCGGGAGTCTTGTTGCGACCCTTCGCGACTTTCGGTACGAAGTCGTCGTAGTAAGTTCTCCTGATCAGGTCTTCAAACTTGGTCCGCTCTTCGGGTGTAAACTTCTCCGTTTCGCGAAACATGCCGGCTTGCTTGCCGCGAAGAATGTACTCATTGGTAATTCCCAACCAATCGTAAAGCCCCTTCACCACTGGCTTGCCGGCAAAGACGCCGATCGAGCCAGTGATGGTCGAGGGCTGAGCGACAATCCTGTTGGCGCCGGTCGCGATGTAATAGCCGCCCGAAGCAGCGACGTCGCTCATAGAAACTACCACCGGCTTCTTCGCCTTCGCGGCTTCGACCGCATGCCAGATGATGTCGGATGCGAGACCTGAGCCTCCGGGACTATCAACTCTGATCACGATTGCCTTGATGGATTTGTCGTCGCGAGCGTCGTTAAGAGCTTTTGCCACGGTTTCCGATCCAATCGACTGACTGCCTCCCGGGCTATTCCCTGACTGTCCGGAACCGATATCGCCGGTTGCATAGATGACGGCGATCTTTTCACCTTTATCGAGGCCCAGTGATTCCGGTTCAACTTCGCTGTAGGCCGCGCTCTTGACTACCCGCAGTTCGTCAGACTCCTTGTAACCCAACTTCTGCTTCAACTCTTTTTCAACTTCATCTCGATATGCGACACCGTCGATAAGCCCGAGTTCCTTCGCTTTAGGAGCGCTGTAAGGAGCGTCATCGACAAAGGCGCGCATTTCTTCCGCAGTCTTGCCGCGGGCTTTCGCAACCGTCTCGACGTAGCGGTTGAAGAGATCGTCGAGCAGCGCGTTCATGAATTCCCGGTTGGCATCCGACATATCTTTACGCGTGAAGGTCTCGACCGCGGTCTTGTATTTTCCCATCTGGACCATGTCGGGATAAATACCAAGCTTGTCGAGTGAACCGCGGAAGAACATCACGTCGGCTGCGAGGCCGTTAATGAACAACTCTCCCGGCGGCGCTAAATAAATTTTGTCGCAGGCGCTGGCAATGTAGTACTCCTTATCGGTCGCGTATTCCATGTAGGCGTAAACCGGTTTGCCGGAGGAACGAAAGTCGGCAATGGCATCGCGAATCTCTTCCGACTTGCCCCAGCCGGCGCCGGCCATGTCGACTTCGAGAATGATCACCTTGATGCGATCGTCTACCTTGGCTTTCTTGAATTGCAGTATGAGGTTGGAAAGCGACTGGTCCGTATTGCCAAAGAGTTTTCTGAGCGGATCAGGGGCGACATAATCCGGCAAAGAACCGGCGACGCGCAGTGCGAGCACGCTATTGTTCTCAATGGATGGTTCGTTGTGCCGGAGGGACGCTACCAAAACAGCCAGGCCGATCAAGGCTACTAAAACCAGACCCACCACAATGCTGGTAACAATCAAAATAGTTTTTCGTGCGCGCGACATTGCCATATTATTCCTGCCTTTTATTGCTTAATAAGTTGTGATTATCGATGTGGTGAGTACGTTTGCGAGGAGGAAAAGGTTTAGGAAAGAGAGGGGCAGGAGGCAGGAGCAGTCGGCGGGACAGAATAGGAAACTAGAACTGTTTATCAAAGCAGTGTTCAGCGCGCATTTTTCTGCCGCCTGCCTACTGGCCTTTAACTATCCAGCCGCCACCGACAACCTCGTCACCGCGGTAAAACACCGTAGCCTGGCCGGGCGTAATCGCTCGCTGCAACTCGTCGAACACAACCCGCACCCGGCCATCCCGATCGCCATCCACCCGCGTGATTGTGGCCGGCGCCGGCAGGTGGCGATAGCGCACCCGCACTTCAGCCCGAACCGGCGCGCCGGGTTTATCAAACGCTATCCAGTTTACGCCGGCGGCGATGAATTTCCGGCCCAGCAAATCTTCCTGACGGCCGACCGTCACCTGGTTCTTCGGCGCGTCGATGTTAATTACATAGAGAGGCTCCGCGTTTGCGATACCGATGCCGCGCCGCTGGCCAATGGTGTAACGATGGATGCCGGCGTGATGGCCCACGACCGCGCCCGCTGCATCGACAAGCTCACCTTCCCCGAGTTTTCGATCTGCAGCACCCGTCGCCTCAAGGTAGCGATCGATGAAGCCGGCATAGTTGCCGTCCGGAACAAAACAGATTTCCTGCGACTCGGATTTCTCGGCCACCGCCAGGCTATGCTCCCTTGCCACCTCGCGCACTTCGGGCTTTGACATCTCACCCAAAGGAAACATCGCGCGCGATAGCTGGTCCTGCGTTAGTTCCCATAGAAAATAAGACTGGTCCTTCTCGAGATTGCGTCCGCGAAAAAGGCGATAACGGTTTTTAGCATCATCGTATTCCACGCGCGCATAATGGCCGGTCGCAACTTTGTCGCAGCCGAGACTCCGCGCGAGCGCGTCGAGCGAAGCAAACTTCAGACGACTATTGCACGAGACACAGGGAATCGGCGTCTCACCCGCGAGGTAGCTATCGACGAATGGCTGCACCACATCACGCTCAAACTCGCGTTCAAGATTCAGCACGTAGAACGGAAAACCCAACTCTTCGGCCACGCGCCGCGCGTCGTAAACATCGTCGAGCGAGCAACAGCGCGAAGGGAGCGGATCGCCGTTTTCGTCAACACTGATGCCACGACGCTGGTTCCACAACTGCATCGTGAAGCCGACCAGATCGTGGCCCTGTTCTTTGAGGATTGCCGCGGCCGCCGAGGAATCCACGCCGCCAGACATTGCTACTGCTAGTTTCATACAGTTCCGAGTTTCGGGTTCCGAGTTTCGAATTGTGTCCCTCGATGCTCTAGAATAGCGTAGAAGCTCTATTAAGTCAGGTTGTCGCAGACTGCGGTAGTGCCCTAATTTCAATTATTTTATTTTTTTTAGCTCTAACCTCACTATTCCTGATCGTCGGTCCTGTTGCAGTCGCTACAAATCTCAAAAACCTCGGTTTCCGGTCGCCAAACGTAGCAGAACTGAGTCCAGCGGTCGCGCTTGAAAATGTCCTGATAAAAGACGACTCCCCAAGCGTGGTAGGGCTTGGTTCTGAGCATCTCGATTCCTTGCTCGGCAAGCGGGAATCTGGATTCAATGACCTGCTTGCTGGTGTCGCCGTAAGGGCCAAGAATCCCCTTGCTGTAAACGCCGTGCTGAAAGTCATCGTTGACGATTTCAGTGATCGAAAACGTGAAGGGTTCGGCTCTAGGCCCACCTTGACTGTAGGTATTGACGTTGTAGGCCGGAGTAGTCCCGCTATTGACGTA
>DASYMB010000062.1:0-8298 GCA_036009285.1 Pyrinomonadaceae bacterium
GACCGCCCAGCTTGATCTTGAGACCGGCACGGTTGTGCAGCTTAGTTGCTCCTGGAAACTACATGCAGGTAGGGAAGCAATTATCGAAGCCTCTTTTTACGGCACTCGCGGCGGTGCGAGTTTGCGTAACCGTGGCGGGTCGTTTTTTGACTTCACCGCTGAGCGTTTCAACGGCACAGCGCGCGAAGTGATCAGCGCGCCGCAATACCAGAACGCTGATTGGGGCGGACGTGCCGCCCTCGAATGGACCATGGCCCTGGCGGCCGGTTGTAAGTTTGACTCTGATTGCGAACGGCTGATCGAGGTGGCGAGAACGCTTGATGCGATCTACGGTAAGAACGCCAAAAAGACTTAGCCGCCGAGTCGCAACGATCGCGGAGTTAGCGCAGAGAGTTGAAATTAGGCCCCTACTAAAAACAGGCAATCGCTCTTGATGTTCGTCATGTTGAACTCGCGAATCGCAAATGTCCCTGAACGAATCCTGATGACCGCCGATGCGGTTGGTGGCGTCTGGACTTACGCGCTTGAGCTGGCGCGCGGCTTGGGCGCCTATGGTATTGAGGTCTACCTGGCGACGATGGGCGCGCCACTCGCACGCGAGCAATGCGCAGAGGCGCGTCAGATTCCAAACCTTTCGATCTTTAAGAGCAGCTTCAAACTGGAGTGGATGGTAGAACCCTGGCGAGATGTAGAGGCCGCCGGTGATTGGCTGCTGCACCTTGAGCAACGACTGAAGCCTGAAATCGTGCACCTCAACAGTTACGCTCACGGCGCGTTGCGGTGGATTGCGCCCAAACTGGTGGTGGGCCATTCATGCGTCCTCTCCTGGTGGCAGGTTATTAAGGACGAGCAGGCGCCGTCCGATTGGAATCGCTATCGAAGGGAAGTGAAGCGTGGTATCCGCGCGGCGGACTTCGTAATTGCCCCATCACAAACCATGATAACTAAACTCGATGAGCTTTATGGCCCACTGCGAAACCGAAAGGTGATCTGGAACGGACGGAGTCCGGAATCTTTTGCACCGGGACTAAAAGAAGAGTTCGTTCTATCTGCCGGGCGCTGGTGGGATGAGGCCAAGAATTTGGCAGCGCTGACGCGCGTGGCGCCGCGTCTGCCCTGGCCCGTTTACCTAGCCGGTGAGGAAAAACATCCAGACAGGTCACAGGGTTCGCTCACAAAGTTTGCAAACGTGCGCTGCCTGGGAACGATTTCATCATCGGCGCTCGCATCCTGGTTTTCCCGTGCCGCTATTTATGCATCGCCCGCGCGCTATGAACCATTCGGTCTTTCAGCGCTTGAAGCGGCGCTTGCGGGTTGTGCCCTCGTGCTCGGCGACATTCCTTCCTTGCGCGAAATCTGGCAGGACGCAGCCCTTTTCGTTTCGCCAGACAGCGATGAGTCTCTGGAGGCGGCACTCAGAGAAATCATGCTGAACTCGGCTTACCGAGCGGAGTTAGCGAGCCGCGCGCGCCATCGGGCGCTGCGATTCAGTTCGCAAAGGATGGCCCGTGCCTATGTCGAGACTTACGCGCAGCTCCTGGATAAAACCCAAACCTGCGATTTGGAAGAGGAGGAACAGATCGCGTGCGTGTCGTGACGTTCTATCACTCGCTGGTTTCCGATTGGAATAACGGCAATGCCCATTTTTTGCGCGGCGTGGCGGCGGAGTTGATCGCCCGTGGCATCGATGTGACTAACTACGAATCCCGCGACGCCTGGAGTGTGCAGAACCTCATAGCCGAGCAGGGAGAAAAACCACTCGAAGACTTTCATAAAGCATATCCAAGTCTCAACTGTGTGCGTTACGACGCTAACACCCTTGACCTCGAGGAGGCGCTAAGCGAGGCAGATCTCGTGCTGGTCCATGAGTGGAACGATCCTGAACTCGTTTATCTTATCGGGCAGCATCGCAGTTTCGCCGCGGATCCTTACGTTCTCCTTTTTCATGACACCCATCATGGCGCCGTCACAGATTGGCAACGGCTCGCCGCCTATGATTTAACCAGCTACGACGGCGTGCTGGCCTTCGGCGCAGTTATTCGCGATCTATACCTTCGAAAAGGTTGGACCGGGCGCGCGTGGACGTGGCATGAAGCGGCGGATACGCGAGTGTTTCATCCGCTGCCGTCGGCGGGTAGGGAAGGCGATCTGGTATGGATCGGCAACTGGGGCGACGAGGAGCGGGCTGCAGAGTTGCACGAATTTCTGCTTGAGCCGGTGCAGCGGCTGGGATTGAAAGCGCGAGTCTATGGGGTGCGCTATCCCGAAGAGGCGCTGGCAGCTCTCGAAAGGGCGGGCATCGAATACGCCGGGTGGCTGCCCAACTATCAGGTGCCTGCGGTGCTCGCACGCTTCCGCTTAACGATCCACGTCCCGCGCCGCCCTTATGTCGAGCGGCTTCCGGGCATTCCGACGATTCGCCCTTTCGAGGCGCTCGCCTGTGGAATTCCACTCGTCTGTTCACCCTGGCGAGACACGGAACGTCTCTTCACAACTGGCCAGGACTTTCTGGTTGCAAATGATGGTGATGAAATGCAGCGCCACCTCCAGGCGTTGCTTGAGGATGAACCACGTGCGCGCGAACTGGCCCAACACGGGTTGAAGACCGTGAGGGCGCGTCATAGCTGCGCACATCGCGTTAACGAATTGCTAAGCATCTATTCGGAGACAGCAAACGTGGAAAGGGAATTGGCATTAATGGCATGACCCGCGGCCTTAACATCGCGTTTTTTGGTTCGAGTCTTCTGTCGGCTTATTGGAACGGAGCGGCGACCTACTACCGCGGCATCATTCGCGCGCTCAATGCGCGTGGACACAGGATCAAATTTTATGAGCCGGACATTTACGATCGGCAACAGCATCGCGACATCGCAGATCCTTCCTGGGCCGAGACTGTGGTCTACGACGCCGAAGGTGAAGCGGGAGTGTGGCAGGCCCTTGAAGATGCGCTCGGCGCGGACATCCTGGTGAAGACCAGCGGCATCGGTGCCTTTGACGAACTGCTCGAGTCGGCAATCCTGGAGATAAAACTACCTGACACTCTCGCGATCTTCTGGGACGTCGATGCACCCGCTACACTCGACCGATTAGATCAGAACCCGTCTGATCCTTTTCGCCGTCTGGTCCCACTTTACGATTTCATCTTCACTTATGGCGGTGGCGCTCCGGTGATGCGTGCTTATAAAGCGCTGGGCGCTCGCGAATGTGTGCCAATCTACAACGCGCTGGATCCCGAAACACATCACCCCGCGCCAACCGAGAATCGGTTTGCGGCGCATCTTAGCTTGCTTGCCAACCGGTTACCGGATCGCGAGGCACGCGTCGACGAGTTTTTCCTGGGTGCGTCTGCGCTCTTACCCGATCAGAAATTTTTGTTGGGTGGCAGTGGCTGGACCGATAAGGCCATGTCGCCAAATGTGAACTACCTGGGCCATGTCTTCACCCGGGACCACAACGCCTTCAACAGCAGCGCGCGCGCCGTCCTAAACGTGAATCGCGACAGTATGGCCCGCTACGGCTTCTCGCCACCAACAAGAATATTTGAGGCAGCCGGAGCCGCCGCCTGCTTAATTACGGACGAATGGGAAGGCATCGATTTATTTCTTGAGCCTGGCAAAGAAATCCTTGTCGCCCGAGACGGTGCGGAGGTCGCAGAACATAGTCGCGGGTTAACGGTGAAGCGCGCACGCTCAATCGGCGCGGCGGCGTGGAGGAGAGTGCTATCGAAGCACACTTACGCGCATCGCGCCGCTCAGTTGGAAGGGTTGCTGGCGTTCGGGTCAAATCAGTTTGCCTGGAAACAAACTGCTTCGGCGTGAGTTCGCAACGTAAACGAGCATGGGTAAACGATTACATGTTGTCATCCTTGGCCTTTCGATCACCTCGTCGTGGGGTAACGGCCATGCCACCACTTATCGCGCGCTGGTCCGTGAATTGGAAGCGCGCGGTCATGACGTTTTGTTTTTGGAGCGAGAGACGCCGTGGTACGCACACAATCGTGATCTGCCTGAGCCTCCATTCGGCCGGACGCGTTTGTATTCAGGACTCGACGATTTGAAAAGTCGCTTCGCCCGCGCAGTGTGCGATGCAGACCTGTGCATAGTTGGTTCTTATGTTCCTCAAGGTTCTGCGGTAGGTGAATGGGTGATCGACATCGCGAAAGGCACGACGGCGTTCTACGACATCGATACGCCGGTAACGCTGGGAAAGCTTGAGCGCGGAGAGTTTGATTACCTTACGCCGCAACTGATCCCGCAATACGATCTCTACCTTTCGTTCACGGGTGGTCCTACGCTTGAACACATCGAGCGGCGGTACGGTTCGCCGATGGCGAGACCCTTGTACTGTTGCTTCGATCCGGCCCTCTACTACCCGATCGGGGTCGAGAAGAAATGGGATCTCGGCTACATGGGGACATACAGCGATGATCGTCAGCCACTGCTGGACCTGCTGATGCTCGAGCCGGCGCGCCGGGCGAGCCACTACCGCATGGTCGTCGTCGGGCCGCAATACCCGGCTTGTATTCAATGGCCCACGAACATCGAGCGGATTGAGCATCTTCCGCCGGCGCGGCATCGGGCTTTCTATAACGCGCAGCGGTTCACGCTGAATCTTACGCGCGCGGACATGTCGCGCGCCGGATATAGCCCGAGCGTGCGCCTCTTTGAAGCCGCCGCGTGCGCCACTCCGGTGATCAGCGACTACTGGGCCGGACTCGATAGCTTCTTCGAGATCGGAAAGGAGATATTCGTCGCTGCCTCTCCCGAAGAGACATTGCAAGTCCTGTGTAACACAACCGAGGAGAAGCGCCGGGCTGTTGGCGAACGAGCCAGGGCCAGCGCACTTGCGGAACACACCGCCGGGCGTCGCGTTGCGGAGCTGGAATCGTATGTGTTTGAACACCTGGCAGGTTGCAGAAAACCGAATTTGGAGTGTGGTGGCAAGCAACTGGGCTCCCCAGCCGGGCAGCTCGTTCCATAGAGGTCTTTTATGAATCCGCTGCGCAAGACGGGCGTGCTGACATTTCATCGCTCGATCAACTACGGCTCTTACTGGCAGGCGCGTTGTCTGGTGGAAGGGCTTCGCGCGCGCGGGCACAGGGTCGTAATCGCCGATCACGATTCATGGAGAATCAACGTGGCCGAATGGAAGTGTGGGCTTCGGCCGGTGCTGCCCAGTCACGTTTCGAAAAGCGATTCCATTCTTTATGGCTTGAAGATGCTTAAGCTCTCTCGTGCTTTTTCGATGCTGCCGCGTTCGGCGCGCTTCGCTCTCGAGAATCCCTCCACCATGGAGAGTTTTGATCTGGTGGTTGTCGGCAGTGACGAAGTGTGGAACTTAAGTCATCCCTGGTATGGAGGCTGCTCGCTGTTTTTTGGAACTGGCGTTCGGACACAACGCCTCGCAGCCTATGCAGCAAGTTTCGGAAACTACGAGGCAGCGGACGGACTGGAACTGACCTGGGCAAACCGGCTGCGTGATTTTGAATTTATTTCCGTTCGTGATGAAAACTCTCGAAACATTATCAAGACCGCACTCGGCATCGAGCCGGAACTGGTGCTTGATCCTTGCCTGCAGTTTTTTCCCCGACCCGAAGGACGTTGGCGTGGACCACGACGACCATTCGTAGCCGTCTATGGTCACAATTTTTCCGAGGCCTTCAGCGGGGAAGTGCGACGTTGGGCCAACTCCCGCGGTTATCCGCTCGTGAGCATTGGTTATCGTAATGCGTGGGCGGACCATCAATGGATCACGGCCGATCCGCACGACTTCGCGCATTTCATCGCGCGAGCGGAAGCAGTGGCGACGAATTTCTTTCACGGCTGTGTCTTTGCCCTTCACAATGCCAGGCCCTTTGTCTGCGAGGTATCTCCTTACCGAAGCAATAAGGTTCGCGACCTCATGGCGACCGTCGGCGGAGCAAAACGCCTCGTGTCAGCAAGCACACCCGCGAGCGCCTATGACGCGCATTTGAGCGGGCCGCTGGAACCTGAAATTCTGCAAAACATTCGCAGCCTTCAACAAACGTCCGCAGGCTACCTCGATAAAGCGCTGGGGTGAAACTATGTCCAACCAGATGGCCGACCATACGAACCCTCGTCCGCTAAGTCCGCGTGATATCGTCCGCTCGGGTTTGTGTATCGGCTGTGGTAGTTGCGTGGCCCAGGGAGACGAACCCGGCTCGCGGATGGAACTCGATTGCTATGGTCAGTATAAGCCGGCAGGATCTCATGAGTGGCTTCACCGCCGTTCATCGAAGTTTGCGCGCACTTGTCCCTTTTCTCCGGTGGCGAGGAACGAAGACGATCTGGCGACGGACCTTTTTCCTGATAGCCGGCACCATCATTCCTCATTGGGATGTTTTCAAACAGCTTATGTCGGATACGCAGCGGAGAATGATTTTCGGGAGCGAGCGAGTTCCGGCGGAATGGTCAGTTGGGTGTTGACTGAACTGTTGCGCACCGGGTTGATCGACGGCGCCGCTCACGTGGTAGCGGCAACGGATCCGCAGCAGGAAGGTCGGTTCTTCGGTTACCGCGTATCGCGCACGGTGAAGGAGATTCGCGCCGGAGCAAAATCTCAATATTACCCGGTGGAGTTGTCCGAGGTGCTGCGAAACGTCCAAGCCGTTCCCGGCCGTTACGCCGTGGTCGGGGTCCCTTGCTTTATCAAAGCCATTCAACTGCTCTGCCGCGAGGATCGCGTGCTTCGCGAACGCATTGCCTTCACTCTGGGACTCTTTTGCGGCCACATGAAGAGCGCGCGGCTAATGGAAAGCTTCGCCTGGCAGATGGGTGTTTCCGTGGACATGATTCAGCGCGTCGAGTTTCGTTTCAAAGATTCGAATCGTTCAGCGAATTCATACACGGCCCAGTTCACACTCAGGGACGGGCGCGTCGTGCAGAAGGATTGGTGGAATCTGGCGGACGGCGATTGGGGTGCAGGATTTTTTCAGAACTCGGCCTGTAATTTTTGCGACGACGTGGTTGCAGAAACGGCGGATGTCTCCTTCGGTGATGCCTGGGTCGAGCCCTATTCATCCGACGGGCGAGGTACGAACGTAGTGATCGTGCGCTCGCAAATTGTGGAAAATCTCGTGGCCAACGGGATAGAAGCAGGCCGTTTGAAATTGGAGCCAGTCAATGCCGAGTTTGTTCATGAAACCCAGGCCGCCGGCCTGCGGCAACGCCGCGAAGGACTCGCCTACAGGCTTTGCTGGCCACGTTTTGGAATTCAACCGGGCAAGCGCGTGGCGGCTGATTCTCGAAAAATCTCTTTACGACGCAAGCTGATTTATCGATTGCGCAGCCTGATCAGTGCCTGGAGCCATCGCGTGTTCTGGTTGGCCCGGCTGGTCCAACGGCCGAGAGTTTACATCCGCTGGGCCAGTATGACATTGAGCGTCTACCACGGGCTGGCTTATTCACGAGGCAAGGTCGGCAAAGTAATTGAGAGATTGGCCCAGGCGTTCTGAAAAGGTTAGCCGCGGATTTACGCGGAATAACGCGGATCGATCAAGAGGAACGGATTAGAAACATCTTTTCAGATTCGCGTTATCCGCGTTAATCCGCGGCAAATAAACCTCGGTGCGTGCTCAGTGTTCTCTGGGTCTTAGTGGTGAGTTTTTGGTGGCGCGAATTTCATCGCTGAGGCACAGAGGACACTGAGGACGCACCGAGGCAACCGAGGCATTTTGAGGAGTGGGAAATGACTACCTTTCTCTTAGTTCGTCACGCTGCTAATGAAACCATCGGTGAGTTGATCGCCGGGCGGTTACCCGACGTGTATTTGAACGAGGCGGGTATAGCGCAAGCTGCGAGACTAGCTGAGCGACTCGCGCGGGTGCCGCTGGCTGCCATTTACAGCAGCCCCATGGAGCGGGCGCTTCATACTGCCAGGCCAGTTGCGCTCCATCACGGATTGGAGATTCAGGAATCGAATGCCTTAGTCGAAATCAATTTCGGCGAATGGACCGGCCGCAGTTTCAGTGAGCTGGAGGACGAAAGGAAGTGGCAGCAATTCAATTCATTCCGCAGCGGCACACGCATTCCGGGTGGCGAGTTGATGCTTGAAGTACAAACCCGCGTGGTCACGGAACTGGAACACATACGCGAGCGGTATAGAGAGGAAACGGTTGCAGTGTTCAGTCATGGCGATCCACTGAAAGCCGCGGCGGCTTACTACGCCGGCATCCCTCTCGATCTTTCCCTGCGCATGGAGCTTAGTCCGGCTTCCGTGAGCGTCATAACCGTGAACGATGATGGGCCGAAGATACTTTTGCTGAACGATACCGGCGAG